>JBEKUQ010000087.1:0-1969 GCA_049514835.1 Verrucomicrobiota bacterium
AGCAGGCGGTTGACAAAGGCCGGGGAGGTCTTGTTGGTGTTGAACACGTCCTGGATGTTGTAGAAATAATTGGTGGCATAACTCCCGGGCCAGGGAGCCGTGATGGGTGGATAGAATGACAAGGGGGCCGTGCCGTATTCATCAATGCCGTCCGCCAGGTAGTTCGGCGTGTAACCAGCTAAGAATTGCAAGGAATTGAGGAGACTCAATGGATACCGGGTGCCGTAGTTGGCGTTGTACCGGAAACGGAGGAAGGAATAAGCATCGTCAAATGCATAGCCGCTGTTTGGAAATTTCGTTGGGACGTAATTGTAAGAGAGGGCCCCGATGGGATAAATGTCCAGGTTCAAATCCCAGAGCAGGGCCGCCAGGTTCAATTCCCAGGAACCGACGCCCTGGTCTCGCACATATCCGTCAACCGGGATAAGCCCTGGCGGTTGCATCGCAAAAGGAACTCCGCCAGCAACGCTTTTGGCGTAATTGTGAATGAAATTGAAATCCAGCATCTTGCCGATGGGCAACACAAGGTAGGCATAGCGCCCAATAAAGCGGTTGTTGGGGCCATGAAATCCAGGGATTTGCGGCACCCCAATCCACTCCGGCTCGCCATTGAAAAAATTGGTGATGAGCGAGCCATTGATGGTGACGGGCAGGTAGCCGTTGGTTTCAAATCTCCCGTTGCGGTTGAGGTCAACCCAGAAACGGAAGTCCGCCGGAAAGGCCGGGTTGGAATTGGTCCTGATGAACACGGGCGCGCGGGGATCGGCCCGGAGATTGGCGGTCACGCTGGCCAAACCCTGTACGAAACCACCGGGATTGATGGCGTTGTGCGAGACCGTGTAGTCATAGTTGAAGAGATCGTGGTGGGCCATGATGTGCGCAATCATTTCGGTCTGGGCGCGGGCCACGGCGGCCTCGCTCATCGCTTTGGCGGTTTCCTCGTCAGTCGTGGTGGTCACCGAGTCGCGGTGCGTGCGGCTCAGCACCAGCAGCGCCACCGCCAGGAAGGTGATGACCGAGAGCATGAGCAGGGTGATGACCAGGGCGATGCCGCGCGGATTTCGGATTTGAACACAAGGCAACGAAGAGAACAAAGCAGAGGCTTTTCCCATCTTTGTTTCTTTCGTTTCCTTCTGTTGAAAATGTCTCATGGCGGTGCGGGTGTTCATCGAATGGCCCCGGCAACGGGAATGTTCTGGCGATAAATTTGAATTTTGCCTCCGGCGGCCCCCAGGAAGTTTCGCTGGGCCGCGCTGTTGGTGGGCAACGCCCGCAGTTGCTCATAGGCCTCCGGCTCCAGGATGCCGACTTCCAATTGAATGCTGGCGGGCAAGCCGGCCGGCGCCACCAGCACGCCAAGCGCATTGAGGTAGCCCGGAGACGGATAGGAAAAACTGGTGTTGCTCGTGGCGAAATCCCGCCCCAGTTCCTGCAAGCTCTCGTTCCCGTACTGGTCGTAGGCGCGCATCTTCACATGAACCACCCCGTCCGCCACCCGGTGGAAATAGCTCGCCGGAAATGTCTGATTATAGACACAGTAGATGAAGTTGCTGCAAAGAACATTGTTCGTGAGCGGGTCATTGGTCAGGGCCAGGTAGTTGTACAAGGTGCCCGCCCCGGTGCCGCCGTTGTTGCTCACCGCGTAGCCAACGCCCACCCACTGGGTGTTGGTGTGGACGAGCACGAAAACCTACTGCAATTGGTTGGTGCGATAGATGTTGGCCGGGCTGTCCTGATAGTTGTAGCTGGTATTCACCGTCGCCCATCCCCAGTACAAGTTGGTCAGGAACGGGCTTTGCGCGTCCGAGGCTTGCGCCAGCTCCGACGCCATCATGTCAATTATGGTCTGGCCCGCGTCGCTCATGCTGTTCTGCTTCACCCCCGCCTTGAAGGCGCGCTGCGTCTCGACAAACATCGCCGTCAGCCCGATCACGATGAACACCAGGCACGTCGTGGAGACCAGCATTTC
>JBEKUQ010000087.1:1980-9361 GCA_049514835.1 Verrucomicrobiota bacterium
AGGATGAAGTTGGTGTTGTAGGTGTTGGGCTGGAAGAACCAATAGAGCGAGGCGTTATTGGTGCAATTGACCGGGTGCGCGGAAACCAGACTGCGATAGATCTGCCGGCCCGGCCCCTCTGTGCCGTTGGGCCGGACGGGCCAGCTAAATCTCAGGCGGACTTCGTAGAGATTGTTTTCCAGGTAGGGGACTTCGGTGAACCGCTCTAGGCGGATGCCGTAATTAATGGGGTCATTGGTTTGATTATAGTCCATATAGTCAAAGGATTGCGGCGAAATGGAATTGAAAGGCACGATCTCCACGTTCATGTAGTAACGGAAGGCCGTCACCGCGTTGGAGCCGCCTTGTTCGGTCGCCGCCCCGGTCAGCCCGCGGATGCGGGCGGTCACGCTATTCAGGTTCTGGCCATAAACCGGCCAGTAACTTGCCGGCGTGGTCAGCAAGCCGAGGATCATGGCGCCATTGGTATAATAATGCCCCGATGGGACATTGGTCGTATAAACATTTGTCGCCGTCGCATTGCCGTTGGCGCTGATGGTGATAATCGCGATTTGTTCCACATAATTGGTCAGAAAATCCAGGCTGGTGTTCGCGCCCAGGTTTGTCGCCGGTCCCCCCTTGCGGATGGCTTCCAGAAAAAACCGGCCGTCCTGCCCGATCACCTCGTCCTGGTGCGTCTCCCGCTGGACATTCAGGCCCACCGGCAATATCCCGATGATCGCGATCAAGGCAAACGCGATCACGCCCAACGCAATGGCAATCTCTATCATCGTGAACGCCCCTTGGCTGAGAAAGGTCGGGCGGCCAGTCCTCTGCCCGCCGCAGGACGACAGCGCAATGTTTCCCTGAACCTGGCGCTGCTGGGCCAACTTCCGTGCAACCGATCGCATCCGTCGGCTGTTCCCTCTCCGCTCCCATCCGATGGGAGGGGAGAGGGTCAGGGTGAGGTGAGGGTTCATGGGGAGCACTGCCCGCCCTGCCTCGGTAGGCTGCGGCGCCACCTTGGCCGCAATTCCACAATTAGACTGGGCAGCGCGCGTTTTCATCGTTGCTGGTTGCGTTCGATTTTGGCCCGGGCCGTCAGCCAATCCAGGTGGATGATGTTGCAATTGTTGGTGGCGTTGCCGGGAGGCGTTTCAATGGCAGTGGCGGTGATCGGAGCGGCCGCGCCAACCGGATAGAGCACGCGCCCGCGGTCCAGCGGGATGTATTCGTCGCCGTTGGTCGTCAACTGGCCCAGCGGGTTGAAGCCGATGCACGGCAAGGCCGGCACTGTTCCGTTTGCCGTCACCGCGTCTATCGCCGGGAACGGAATCTGCACCTGGGGGAACGGGTAGATCTGAAATGCATTCGTCTGCCCCGTCAGGGTATTGGTGGCGGTCGCCATCACCGGGGTTAAACTGGCGAACTTCCACGGCGCGACGAACACGCCCTCGGGCAGCGCCTTCCATTCCGTCAAGTACTGCGGATGCGGCCGGCCCGGCTGGTCGCCCACGCTCCGCAAGCTGACCAGCGCGTAGGCGCCATACTGATGGGCCAGCAGGCTGTTGTAGCTGTTCGTCTCGTTGACGGGACCACTCGCGCCCGCCGAATACGGCGGCACAAATACCATATAGACCGTGCTCCGGTGCGACATGGCCAGTTGCCGCGCCAGCGCGCAGTCGCCCAGCAGTTGCTGCACCGCCGTGGTCATGGAATTGGCGCGCGTCATCCCCGGCAAATGCGGCAGCGCCACCGCCGCCAAAAACCCGATGATGGTGATGACCACCAGCATTTCCAAAACCGTGAAGGCCCGGCGGAAGTTTTGAATGGTGAATTTTGAATGGTGAATTGTGAAACCAGCAGGGCCTTTCCGCTGCGGGCGGCCAGGGCGCGGCGGAATCAGCCTCCTCCAAGCGGAATCCGCAATGCAGCGGCCGTCTATGACCGCCGGGGAACTGGCGCGCACCATGGCCTGGGTCCACGACTGGTCGCGCCAAACGATGCGCAAGGCTCTTGGCGCTGGCTGGCAATTGTGGGGCGCGGTGGACATGGGAGTTTACCAGTTGCCGTTGGTGATGATGATGCGGTTGCCCGCGCTGTCCTTGCCGGCGGAGTATTCGGCCCAAAGATCGAACGTCAACGGGTTGTGCCGATTGGTGGTGGACGAGTCGTAATGCCACCAGTTGAGTTCGTTGGCCGCGCCGGTCAGAGGCACGGGCACCACCAGTTGTTTCAAGCCATTGCACACCATGTATTCGCTCGGGCTGGGCAGCGGCTGGTAATAGGACCGCTCTTCGTCCGCCACAGAATTGGCGATGCCGCCCCGCCCGTAGGCCCCGCTGAAAGTGGCGGCGGGGATGAGACTCGAATCGAACACGAGGAACATAAGATTAGTAGGATTGACCGCCGCCCCGGTCAGTTCGTAAAGCAACGGATTCCGCCCCGTGTAATACTCATAATTGCTGCTGTCGGCGGGCCAAAGGACGTTGTTGGCGTTGTCCGGCGGATAAAAACCCATTTTGGACTGGTAACTGGAAATGCACAGCATCAGTTTGTTCTTCATCGCCGTCACCGCGCCTTCATGTTTCTTGCGGGCGGCCAGCCCGCTCAGGCCCGTCAGCATGGCCGCGATGAGCGCGATGATGGCGATGACCACCATCAATTCGATCAAAGTAAACGCTTTTTCCCTCGCTCCATCTCTCAGTTTCGTGTTCCTGGTTCTCATGACAGGCCTCCTTCCGAGCGGGCATCAACCCTTTGTTCCCGCATTTCCTGTTCCATTCTCTCGCTCAGCCATTGTTTCATCATGCTTTGATAGTTGAGATACCGCGAGCGGGCCACCCGCTTGATCCGCGTGAGCATCCGCGGGTCCATCCGGAGCGTGATCGTCACCGAATCGGCCATCTCGCTGGGCGCCGCCACCGAGCGTTCCATCAGCCTGACCTCGATGCGGTTGTGCGCCCAAAAGGCCGCCTCCGCCTCCTCCCGGTCGAACAGCGGCACATCTTCCCAGTTGGCGATGGCGTTCATGGTTTATTGGGCCAGCGCGTGCGAGAGCCTGCGCTGGTAAAGGTATTTCTCCTCCGGCTCGAACGGCCGCGCGAATATCACCCGCGCCTGCTTCCCATTGGTGCGATAAACCGTAAAAATGCCCTCGCCGCTGGCCGTCACCCCCAGATTGAAGAACCGCGCCTGAACCTCGAACCGGGGCGAATCAGGCAGCAAACGCACCGCAAACGGGTCTTCAAAAGACTCCTCGATCAGCCCCAAGGTCAATGAGGGATCCAAATTGAACGGCGGATTGTTCCAGTCAAAGTCCATATTTTGTAATTCAAAAGCCAATGCAATGTAACTACATTGTATTTACATCGTCTTTCAAGATTTGTCAAGGGCTTATTCTCGAAAAAAGTGCAAAACCTCCAGTTCTTGCTTTGGGAGCGCGACCGTCCCGGTTGCCTCCGTCGGCGTCCCGCCGACAGAATCCGCCTTTGTAGCGGCGGTCTGCGACCGTCGCATTCTTGCATTCCTCGTCCCATCTGCGGAAGTGGCTCGCCCTCATCCTAACCTTCTCCCCCTGGGAGAAGGAACACCCATCGGCGGTCATGGGTTGACGGCTGGTCGTCCGGCCAAGGCAGTCGCGGGGTTTCAGTGAGACGGCGGACGATTCTCCCTCTCCTGGAGGAGAGGGCCGGGGTGAGGTCGAGCTTTTCCATGTGGCGGCCGGCGCCCTCGCCGACCGCTTCTTTGAAGACGATCCACCTCAAACACCGCGCGCCCCACGCACCCGCTCCCCCAATCCGCCGTTGCCAGATCGGGCCCGCCGAAAATCTCAGAAACCCTTTAGTTCTTCAATTCCGCAGCGGTCGCCGCGGCGGCGCCGGTCCCGGACGCTTCTTCGCCGCCGACCGTGTTCATCAGGTCAATCAGCGGCAGGAACATGGCGATGACGATGCTGCCGACGATCACGGCCAGGAACACGATCATGATCGGTTCCAGCAGCGATGTCATGGAGGCCACCGCGTTGTCCACTTCTTCATCGTAGCTGTCGGCGATCTTCATCAACATTTCCGGCAGGGCGCCGGTTTGCTCGCCCACATCCACCATGCTGACGACCATGGGCGGGAAGACCCGCGAAGCCTCCAATGGCGCGGTGATGGTTTCCCCTTCCTTCACGCTTTCATGCACGTCGGAAACCGCCTGCGCGATGACGACGTTGCCGGAAGTTTCCTTCACGATGGTCAGGGCTTGCAGAATGGGCACGCCGCTGCTCACCAACGTGCCCAACGTGCGCGTGAATCGGGAGATGGCCACTTTGCTGATGACCGGACCCAGCACCGGGATTTTCAGCTTGAACGTGTCGAACAGTCGGCGGCCCGCCTTGGTGTGGATGATGATTTGAAAGATGATGATGGCAACCACCAGGATGATGAGCGTGCGCACAATGTGCAGCCGGATGGCGTCGCTGATGTCCAGAACAAGCTGGGTGAAGTCAGGCAGTTTCTTGCCCCCGGTCAGCGTGCCGGAGAAGACATCCTTGAATTTCGGGATGACGATGATCATCAGGATCGCCATGATGCCGGTCGCCACGGTGATGACCGCACAGGGATAGAACATCGCGGCGATCACTTTGCCTTTGATCTTCTGCGCCTTTTCCATGAATTCCGACAGGCGCCGGAGTACGACTTCCAGCACACCGCCGATTTCTCCGGCTTTGACCATGTTGACAAACAGGCGGTTAAACACCTTGGGGTGTTGCGCCAGGGCCTCGGAGAACGTGCTGCCTCCTTCGATGGCCGTGCCCAGCTCGCCCAGAATGCCCCGCAGATTGGCGTTCTTTTCCTGCTTTTGCAGCACGCGCAATCCCCGCAACAGCGGCAAGCCCGCCTGCACCAGCGTGGACAATTGCCGGGTGAAGGTGGTCAGGACCTTGGACTTGACCCGTCCGCTCAGCCCGGGGATGTTGATCTGGAAATCCAGGGCGCCGCGGCCTGATTTGCCGCCTTTTTTGGCGGTCCTTTTCGCGCCGCCATCCGCCGCCTTGCCGCCGCCCTTGTCCTCCACCACCTTGGTGGGGAAGAATCCCATGTCCCGGATGCGCCCGATGGCCTCGTTCTGGTTAGCCACTTCCAGCGTCCCTTTGCTCTCCTTGCCTCGGGCGTCCATCGCCACATAATTGTATTTTGGCATAAAATCAGGTGTAGTTCACAAATTCTTCGCCGGCTTTTTTCGCGCCGGCCTCGGCCGCCTTGCCGCCGCCCTTGTCCTCCACCACCTTGGTGGGCAACAATCCCATGCCCCGGATGCGCCCGATCGCCTCCTTCTGGCTCGCCGCTTCCAGCGTCCCTTTGCTCTCCTTGCCCCGGGCCTCCATCGCCACGTAATTATATTTCGGCATAAAATCAGGTGTACTTGACAACTTCTTCGATGGTGGTTTCGCCGTCGAAAATGCCCCGCAAGCCGTCTTCGCGCAGCGTCACCATCCCCAGTTCCACGCCCTTCTGCCGGATGACCACGGTGGGGGCACGCTCGTTGATGAGCAGCCGGATGGGATCGGAGGCGATCAGCAGCTCAAAGATGCCCCGCCGGCCCCGGTATCCGGTGTCATTGCAGGCCGCGCAGCCCCGGCCATAGTAGAAAACCTTGTCCCCGACGTCATGCGGCGAAAGGTTCAGCAGGGACAACTGGTTCTCCGTCGGCTCGAACGGCGTCCGGCACTTCTTGCAGATGGTCCGCACCAGCCGCTGGGCCAGCACCGCCATCAGCGTGGATGAGATCAAAAACGGTTCCACTCCCATATCAATCAAGCGGGTGATGGCCCCGGCCGAGTCATTGGTGTGGAGGGTCGTCATCACCAGGTGCCCGGTCAGCGATGCCTGGATGGCTATTTGCGACGTCTCCAGATCCCGCATTTCCCCAAGCATGATGATATCCGGGTCCTGCCGCAGGAACGCCCGCAACGCCCGGCTGAACGTCATCCCCACCGCTTCATTGACCGCCACCTGCATGATGCCTTCCATGTCATATTCCACGGGATCCTCGACGGTCAGCAGTTTGCTGTCCATCAGGTTGACTTTCTGCAGGCAGGAATAGAGCGTGGTGGTTTTGCCGCAGCCGGTTGGCCCCGTCACCACGAAGATGCCGTTGGGCCGGAAGATGGCCTCCAGCAGATAGTCCAATGTCGCCTTGGGCAGGCCCAGCGTTTTGATGTCCAAATTCACCGCCGCCCGATCCAGCACGCGCAACACCACCGATTCGCCAAACTGCGTCGGCAGGGTGGACACGCGCAAATCTATCTTCCGGCCATTGACCGTTATGGCGATGCGTCCGTCCTGCGGCAGGCGGCGCTCCGATATGTCCAGGTTGGCCATCACCTTTATGCGCGAGATGACCGGCAGCGCCAGGTTCTTGGGCGGCGGCGACATCTCGTAAAGCGCCCCGTCCACGCGGTAGCGGATTTTGAATTCGTCCTCAAATGGTTCAAAATGTATGTCGCTCGCCCGGTCCGACACCGCTTGCGACAGCACCAGGATCACGAATTTGATGATCGGCGTTTCGCTCGCCAGATTGGCCAGGTCCTGCACCCCCCCCGCCGCTTCCGCCGCCGCCACATCGCGCGCGATGTCTTCATTGCTCCCCAATTCCTTGATAAGCTGCCCCACATCGGTTTGCACCTCCCCGTAGTAGCGGCCGATGGCCGCCTCGATGTCCTTCGGATCGGCCACCACCGGCACGATCTCCTTGCCCAGCAAATAGCCCAATTCATCCACCATCGGTTGGTTGAGCGGATCCGCTATCGCCAGTTGGATGCTCGAATCATACACCGCAACCGGCATGCACTTGTAATTGCGGGCCGTGTCCGCCGGCACCGCCGCCAGCACATCGGGGGTTGGTTCCTTGGCCCCCAGTTGCACCACCTCGGTGCCCAGGTGGTTGGCGATGATCTGCAGCCGCGTTTCCGTATCGATCAACTGGAAATCGCTCAAAATCTCCTCGATCGGCTTGCCCGTCCGGTTGTGTTCCTCCTTCACTTCGTCCAATTGCAGATCGTCGAGCAGGTGCCCGTCTCGGATGAGATTCAGCAGCGGACTGGAAACGGGTTCGGGCTTCGGGTTCATATGGGTTCGCCCGAGTGCCGGGCGCTCTCTAAAATCTTATTCTTAATCTTAATCCTAATCTTAATCTTAATCTCCCTTTTCATTGTTGCTCCGCCATGTGCCGCGCGCTCTCTAAAATCTTATTCTTAATCTTAATCTTAATCTTAATCCTAATCCTAATCTCCGGTTTTCATTGTTGCTCCGCCATCTGCCGCGCGCTCTCTAAAAGCTTCTTCTTAATCCTAATCTTAATCTTAATCTTAATCTCCCTTTTCATTGTTGCTCCGCCATGTGCCGCGCGCTCT
>JBEKUQ010000088.1:0-7375 GCA_049514835.1 Verrucomicrobiota bacterium
CAAGGCCCCCTGGAAAATCTGGTGACCCCTCATGCACCCGCATCTCTCCGACGATGCCCGCCGCGTCATCGCTGACCTCGGCCCCCTCAACCAGCGCTTCGCCGGCAAAACCATTCTCCTCACCGGCGCCGCCGGCTTTTTGGGCTGCCACTTCCTCCATTACTTCCTCGCCCTCAACGACTCCTCCCTCGCCGCCCAACCCTGCCGCCTCCTCGCCTGGGACAATTTCTCCCGCGGCACTCCCCTCTGGCTCGAACCCCTCCTCCCCCGCCCCGACCTCCTCTGCCAGACCCGCGACATCGTGCAAAAACACACCCTCCCGCCCCTGGATTTCATCATCCACGCCGCCTCCATCGCCTCCCCCATCTTCTATCGCCAACACCCCATCCAGACCATGGACGCCAACGTCATCGGCCTGCGCCATCTGCTCGATTCCGCCGTCGCCCGCCCCGTCGAAAGCTTCCTCTTCTTTTCCTCCAGCGAAATCTATGGCGACCCCGACCCGGCCAACATCCCCACCCCGGAGACCTATCGCGGCAACGTCAGTTGCACCGGCCCCCGCAGTTGCTACGACGAATCCAAGCGCTTCGGCGAAACCCTCTGCGTCAACTTCTGCCAGGTCCACCACGTCCCCGTCAAAATCGTCCGCCCCTTCAACAACTACGGGCCCGGCCTGAAAATCTCCGACCGCCGCGTCCTCCCCGATTTCTTCCGCGACATCCTCGCCGGCCGCAACATCGTCCTCCTCTCCGACGGCCGCGCCACCCGCACCTTCTGCTACATCTCCGACGCCCTCAGCGGCTACCTCCGCGCCCTCCTCAGCTCCCATCACGGCGAATCCTTCAACATCGGCGCCGACTCCCCGGAAATCTCCATGCGCGACCTGGCCCAACTGGTCCTCCAAATCTCCGGCCGCCCCCTGCGCCTCGAACACCGGCAAAGCGACGATCCCCAATACCTCTCCGACAACCCCCGGCGCCGCTGTCCCTCCCTGGAAAAATCCCGCCGCCTTCTGGGCTTCCACCCCTGCGTTCCCCTTCCCGTCGGCCTCGAGCGCATGTATCAATACTGCCAGGCCAACCCCCTCGCCGAGGACAACTGATCTGCAATCCGCCCCTGAAGAAATGCCCAAGGGGTCAGTCCCAGAAAAGTGACATTCCGGCAAAAGCTCGGTTCTTAATGGTGCTTAGCCAGTGGGTAAAGCTTTGCCTCGTGAATGCCCAAGGGGTCAGTCCTAGAAAAGTGACATTCCGGCAAAAGCTCGGTTCTTAATGATGCTTAGCCAGTGGGTAAAGCTTTGCCTCGCGATGAGATGCGAACGCGCTGCTTTCCGTCCCCTGCCATGCAGTCGCGGGTTTTCAGTGAGACGGCGAACAACTCTCCCTCTCCTTATCCCTCGCCCGTTCTGACGGGAGAGGTTGCCGCAGGCCGGTGAGGGCGCCATCTGCCCGGGGTGAGGTCGAGCCTTTCCTCTGATTCTCCCGCGAGGCGTCGGCGGTCCTCGCCCTTCCGATGACCCATAACAAATCCTCAATGGAGCCGCTGCGCCTGAGTGAGGATCATTTCGGAAGAAACAGGAGGAACTGGCAGGCACGATTCTCAGCCATCCATCATTTCTCCTTTATACTTTAGCCTTTAGCATTTATGCTTTAGCCTTTCCCCCTCCCCACCGGCTGCCGCAGAATCGTCTTCAGCCGCTCCGCCGGCACCCGCCGCGGATCCGACAGATAAATCTCGTGATGCGGACCGGCCAGCCTCAACCCCTTGCCTTCGGCGAAACGCCGCATCACCTCAATCGTTTCGTGCTCCTGGTCGTAAGGCCCCACGTGCAGCATCTGCACACAGTCCCCCTCCTCAATCCTTTCCAGCCTCACCTCCTTGAACTCGGGCGATTTGTTCCGTTTCAGCAACGTCGCCACCGCGGCCGTCTTCTCCTTTTCTCCGATAAAATCCGGCGTGCGGATCATCAGCTTCCATTTCCAGTCCTCCTTCGCCGCGCCGGCCAGGTCCCCGAAGTACTGCCCTTCCAGCTTGCACACCGCGTAATCCTGTTTGCCGGCAAACTTCTGCGTCATCTTGATGGTAAACGCCATCCCGTAGAGCGCCCCGATGCACGCCTGGAAGCGCGCGTTTCCGGGCGCGCCGCCTCCCTCGATCGCCAGATACTGCGCGGGCTTCGTGTGAACCAGCGCCGGCTTGCGCGCCGTCACGTATTCCGCCTTGTGAACTTTGTATAAGTCAAGTTTCGTGTTCATGTTCGTGCTCCAATTTCCGGGTTGGTTTGCAACTTCAATTCGGTTCCAACGGCGCATGGATATCCGTGATCAGGTCTCCCGGCGCCGTGCTCTCCGGCGCGTTCAAATAGACCTCAAAACACGGCGTCGCGCGCAGCCGCCGTCCGCTGCGCGGCAGCCACTGTCCCAGCAACTTCGTATAACTGCCCCCCAGCTTCTCATAAGGGCCAAAATGCGTCAGCACCGCGTACTCCCCGCCCGCGATCACCTGCGTGCCGATCTCCCCCGCGGCGCGGAATTTTTCGTCCACCGTTACGCACGCGTCATAGCGGATTTTATCCGGCGGCGTCACCGCCGGATCATCGTGGCACAGGCCGAGGCACTGGCTGGCCCCGCCCAGCAGGCCCTCCTTGCCCAGCAGCATCATCAACCGCTCCCACGTCCGGCCCACCTCGTTATACGGCCCGACGTGCCGCATGAAAGCGACCCGCATCGGCTTTATATGTTTGACAATTACATTCATCGGTTTTCCTTTCAGTTGCGCGGCCCGGAAGTTTTTCGGTTCCTTCCGGCCGCCGTAATGCACTCCCGACGCCGCTTTGATCACCGCGCTCACCCCTTGGCGCCGGCGGAACTGCGCGGGCGCCGCGCCGAAGGCCGCGTGAAAGGCGCGCGTGAACGACTCGTGCGTTTCATAGCCCGCCTCAAACGCGATCTCCACCACCGGCGCCCTTCCCAGCTTCAGCCGCCACGCCGCCCGTTCCAAGCGCAGCCGCCGGATGTGCCCGGCCAGCGTCTCCCCCGTCATGCCGCTGAACACCCTATGAAAATGATACGGCGAAAGACACCCCAGCCGCGCCAGCTCCTCCAGGGCCAGCGGTTCGTCCAGATGCTGCTGGATATGCACCAGCACCCGCAGCAACTGTTCCTTGTAAAAGCGCAACGTCGTCGCTCTGGTCCGGCCGTTCATGCTGTCACTTATACCAGACCCGCCCCCCAAAGACTTGACACTTTTTGCTCTTTTTGCGCCTCCCAGCCCTGAACGTCAAAGGGGTCACCCATGTTTCTGCGCAAAAATCAAGCGCATCTAATTGCGCCTCAAGTGCTTATAAACGTAAGCAGGCAGCGCAGAAGCGAGCAGGCATAAAGCCCGGAATTGCAGAATTGCATTTGCGGCAATCTCCGATTCAAGAGAAAGTCAGAAACATCCGGGTCAGAAACATCATGCGCCCGCCCTCCGTTCAGAGCGCCGCGGCCCAATTCCATTTTTCTGACCCCATCTTTCTGACATCGCGCCCGTGTCATGCCCGAGTCAGTCTTCACCATGATTTTGACTCCGCCGCAACACCTTGCAGCAAACGCCATATTCCATTGCCAAGCCGGCGACTCCGTGGAAACTGTCGCTTTTCCGACAAATAACCTCTGGCGAACCGTCGTCTAAACCATATCCTCCTCCATTTCAACAAGTTACAGCAATCCAGCCAAAGTGTCAGAATGTTCGACCAATCCGGCCCAAATCCCCATCCCGACACCGCCCGTCCTCACCGCGGCCCTCCTCCGCTCCGGCCAGCCTGAGTGGCCGCTCCCAAAGATTTGAGTCGAATCCCGTCCCATCCTGTCGCATAATCAGCGGGTTACATCATGTTTATCGCATTCTTGCCCTTTAAGCCTTGAACCTCGACGCTGCAAAATCACTGGCCGCCCTTGTCCTTGCCATGGCGCTGGCCGGGGCCGTGTCTTCGTCGGCCCAAAGCCCGCGGGAAATCCAGGCCTACGCCACGGGCACAAATATGTTTGCCCACGGCCAATACTTGCCGGCGGAAGCGGCCTTCAATGATTTCATCGTCAACTATACCAATTCCACCCTGCGGACCAACGCCGTCCTTTACCTGGCGCGCTCCCGCATCGAGTTGTCCAACTTCCCGGCGGCGCTGGATTTGCTGCGGCGGGAAATGCCGGCCGGGAAATTGGCGCCGGATTTTGTTTACTGGATGGCCCGGTCCTATTATGGCATGGGGCAGTACACCAACGCCATCGAGCGGTGCGCCTACTTGCTCCGGAACTTCTCCGCGGCTCCTCCCCTGCCTCTCCGCGCGGCTCTCCTGAAGGCGCGGTCGCACACCCAATTGTCGCAATGGACCGACGTGATCGCTTTGTTGACCCAGCCCGACGGCGAGTTCCAAGCCGCCATCCAAGGCGGGCAGAGCGGCCAGAATGTGGTGGACGGATATTTTCTGTTGGGCCAGGCCTACTTAAATAGAAAGGAGGACAAGGCGGCGGAAGAGGTTCTCGGCAAGATCAATACCAACGGCCTGAGTCTGGATTTGCAATGGCAGCGCCAGGATTTGTTGTGCCTGGTTTTTCTGGACGAAGGGCGGCTGGAGGAAGCGCTGGAGGGCAGCACCCATTTGCTCGCCTTCATGCCCCAGGCCAGCCCGGAGGAGCGCAGCGCCGCCTGGTTTTTGCGCGGGGAAATCTGCGAGCGCACGAACCAGATTCCCGCGGCGCTGCAAGCCTACTCCAATAATCTGGCGGGGGGACTTCCGACGGAAGTGAAGCTGCAGGCGCGGGCCAAAACGATTGATCTGAAGCTGCAACAAGACCCGTCCTCAAACACCGTGCCATGGTTGGAGGATTTCCTCCAGCAGCGGACCAACGAACCGATCCTGGAAGACCTGGCGCGCTTCCACCTGGGCGATCTCAAACTCAAGGCCTATTTTGCTCCGCCGCCGGCGGGGACCAACAGCCCGTCGCCGCCCGCCGACACCAATCTCTTGCTCGCCGCCATCACCAATCTGGACCAGGTGACCAATTCTCCCGACGCCGAATTGCTCGGCCGGACGTGCCTGGACCGCGGCTGGTGCGACTGGGCGCAGGGAGATTATGCCGGAGCCGTCAATCATTTTTCTCAGGCGGCCACCAAGCTGGCCTATTCTGAAAACCAGGCGGTGGCCTGGCTGAAACTGGGCGACGCCTGTTTCCGCCAAACCAATTACACCGCGGCGATCCTGCATTACAACCAACTGCTCCAGGACTACGCGACGATGGCGAGCGTGACCAATCAATTGTTCGACCTGGCGCTCTATCAACTCGTCCAGGCCAACACCAAACTGGGCCATGAGGAGGCCGCCCGCGCCGCGGCCAACAAGATTCTCGATTGGTTTCCCGTCCACGGCTTCGGCGAGCAAAGCCTGCTCCTCATCGGCGAAGAGGCCTCGAACCGCAAGACCAACTACCCCGCGGCAAGAGAGACTTTTCAACAATTGCTGGAAAGATTTCCCCAGACCCGGCTTTGGCCGCAAATGCAACTCGCCATCGCCCGCACCTACGAGCAGGAAGGCGACTGGACCAACGCCTTCAATTCCTACACCAACTTGGAGGACAGCCCCGGCTTTGCGACCAACACGCTCCGGCCGCAAGTGGAGTTTTCCCTGGCCCTGGCCTGCGCCAAAGCGGGCCTGGAAAGCAACGCCTTGCAGCGCATGTCCAATGTCGTGAGCCTGACCAACCAATTCTCCGGCGACCGCAACACGGCGCTGGCCCAGAATTGGATCGGGGACTACCACATGAACCACGGCAATTATCCGGACGCCGATTACGCCTTCCAGGAACTGGCCAACCCCAAGCTCTTTCCCAACGCGGGAGATCTGGCCTGGGAAGTACGGCTCAATGCCGGCCGGGCGGCATTCAACCATCAGGATTTGCCGGGGGCCAGCAATGATTTTTATCTCGTGGCCTTTGACACCAATGCCCCGGCTGCGTTCCAGGCCGAGGGGCAGTTCCAGTTGGGCTATGCCGATTTTCAACTCTGGTTCTATCACCAGCAGACCAATGAAATCCTGCTCACCGCCGCCATTGCCGCCTTGAGAAAAGTCACCGACTCCAGCCCCTCCAATTTCATGGCGACCCTGGCCGCCGGTCAATTGGGCAATTGTTATCTGGCGTGGGCCGATCTTAACAAAACCAACGTCAACAGCTACACCAACGCCATCCAATTCTTTAAATCCCTCCTGCTCGATACCAACGACTCGCCCGCCGCTGTCACCGCGCGCAGCCAGGCTGAGTATGGCCTGGGCCTGGTCGCGGAGCGGCAGGGCCTCATGGCCGGGCAGCAGGGCCTCATGGCCGAACGGCAACGCCAGACGCAGGAGGCGTTGCGACACTATTGCAACGTGCTTTACAACACGGACACAACAAACGCCGACCCGTCCTGGGTCGAGGAGGCAGGCGTCAAGGCGGCGGCGCTCTACGAGGAACAAACGAACTGGCCCGGCGCCAAGGAAGTTTATCGCCGCGTCGGAGAGGTCGTGCCCTCGCTCCGCGACGCGATGCAGAAGAACATTGACCGGCTAACTGCCGCCGGCAATTAGGTGTAGCGTCGAGCCTGTGGCTCGACATCGGCGCACAGCGCCGACGCTCCAACATTCAATTCAGGCCCCGATCTGCCCTCCCTCTTGCGCCCCGTGCCAACTCATGCGATATTCTCCCATGACCGATGTCGCAGAAACGGTGGTGAATCTCACGGAAAATGCCGCCAACGAAATCAAGGCCAAACTTGCCGCCGATCCCGCCGGCGCGGGCAAGGGCCTGCGCATTTACGTCGAACAAGGCGGCTGTTCGGGCCTCCAATATGGCATGACCTTTGACCAGAAGCGCGACGGCGATCTCACCGCGACCTGCTTCGGCGTATCCGTCCTGGTGGATGCTTTCAGCGCGGATTACGTCCGCGGCACCGTGGTTGATTTTTCGGAGGCGCTGACCGGCGGCGGTTTCAAGATTTCCAATCCCAATGCCGCGCAAAGCTGCGGGTGCGGCAAATCCTTCGCCACCGAGCCGCCTTCCGCCTGACGGCCTGTAGCGGCGGTCCATGACGGCCGCGCTGCAAGGAAAAACGGCAGAATGTCACTTTTCCAGGACTGATGAACGAGCACGGAATGGACGAAGCTATGGTACGACCCCTTTGAAGCTTATGAAGGCTCTGGCGAAGGCACGGAAAATGCGCTGGGCCAGGGTGAAAGGGAAGGCCAAGATGGGCAAGAGGCGATTGAGCGCGGCTGGAAGGGCGGCCAGTATTGCTGCCACGAAAGCCAGGTGGGCGGAAGTAAAGGCAGCCAAAAAGAAGGATCGACGCAGCAGCCCGG
>JBEKUQ010000089.1:0-7373 GCA_049514835.1 Verrucomicrobiota bacterium
GGAAAGAAAAAACT
The DNA here is from genome assembly GCA_049514835.1 of Verrucomicrobiota bacterium. Classification (GTDB taxonomy): domain Bacteria; phylum Verrucomicrobiota; class Verrucomicrobiia; order Limisphaerales; family Palsa-1400; genus JBEKOF01. The sequence goes on from JBEKUQ010000089.1 coordinate 15, forward strand.
CAAGGTCCAGCTCGAAGTCCTGCGTCACGCCCTGGACCTGTTGGACCTGCCCGAAAGCCAGGACGTCGCCCCGCTTTTCCGCCAGAGCGGCGCCCTGGCCCCTTTTGGCAAGGAGATGCTCTGGTTGATTTTCTCCCGTCGCAAATACTGGAAAAACCTGAACCCAACCTACCTGCGCCTCGCCTTCTGGTGGACCCTCCGCATCGAGGCAAAAAAAATCCTGCCCCGCTCCGTCGCCCGCCTGTATTATAAATTGGCCGGCGTCAGCACGCCTTCCCCGGCCACCTGACATGCCCTTATGAACAAACCCACCCTCGGCCCGCGCCAGATCGTTCACGAAAATGCCTTCTTTCAGGTTTCCACCGTCCAGGTGCAATTCCCCGGCTTTTCCAAAACCATCTACGTCACCCATTTTGGCCCCCGCGTCGGCGTCCTTCTGATCAAGGACGACCACGTCTTGTTGGTCCGGCAATATCGCCTGCTGATCAACGATATGGCTCTGGAAATCCCCGGCGGCAAGGTGGACGACGGTGAAACCCCCCAGGCCGCCGCGCTGCGGGAATGCCAGGAAGAAACCTGCTTCCATTGCCTCAACCTCCAGCCCCTTTTGTATTACCATCCCGGCCTGGATGCCACCGACAATCCCACCTCCATCTTTTACTGCACCCAATTCGCTCCCGCCCCCCACCAACAACCGGACCTTAACGAAGTGGCCGAATTGGTCTGGCTTCCTTTCTCGCGCTGCCTCGACCTGGTTTTTGAAAAACAAATTATTGACTGTCTTTCCGTCACCGCCATTCTCGCCTGGCAAGCAAGGAAAACACGCCCCGATGTCTAGCCCCTCCATCCTGTCCCGCGCCGCTTTTCTCGACCGAGACGGCGTGCTCATTGAAGACGTTGACTGGCTGTTGCGCCCCGGCCAAATCCGGGTCCTGGCCGGGGTGCCGCCAGCCTTGCGCCGCCTCGCCCAGGCCGGCTTCCGCCTCATCGTCGCCACCAACCAACCCATCGTCGCCCGCGGCCTGGCCACCGAAGCGGAGGTGGACGCGCTCCATGCCGCCCTGGCCGCCAAACTGACCGCCGCCGGCGCGCCTCCCTTGGATCGTTTCTACTTCTGCCCGCATCACCCCAACGCGACCTTGCCGGCCTATCGCGTGATCTGCGACTGCCGCAAACCGCGACCCGGGCTGCTCCTGCGCGCGGCCAGGGATTTCAATCTCGATTTGCCCGCCAGCTTCATGATCGGCGACCGCCCCACCGATATTGCCGCCGGCGCCGCCGCCGGCTGCCGCACCGTCCTGGTCCAAACCGGCAAACACCTCCTGCCGCCAATCCAAACCGCCGATTCCATGAACCCCCTCCTCAAACCGGATTGGACTTGCGCCGATCTCCCCGCCGCCGCTGAATGGATTCTCAACCAACTATGAGAGCCATGGTTCTGTGCGCCGGCTATGGAACACGACTGGGCGACCTCACCCGCGAGATCCCCAAGCCCATGCTCCCCCTCCACGGCCGCCCGATCCTGGAATACGTCCTCGCCCACTTGCGCTCCCACCATTTTGACCAGGTGGCCGTCAACCTCCACTTCCTGCCCCAGGCCATCCACTCCCATTTCGGCGCCGGCGCCTCCTTGAAAATAGAATTGACTTATGCCCTTGAAGACCGCCTCCTCGGCACGGCCGGCGGCATCAAAAACATGGAACCCTTCCTCAGCCGCAGCGATCCGTTCCTCGTCCAATATGGCGATGTCGTGACGGATCAGGATTTTACCGCCATGCTCCGCTTCCACCGCGAGCGCGGCGCCCTGGCCACGCTGCTCCTCCATCAGCGGGCCCGTTCCAACAGCCTTGTCAGCCTCGACGCCCGTGGACAAATCACCGGATTCTTGGAACGGCCCGATGAAGAAGCCCGCCGCGGCCTCTCCACCAACTGGGTCAATTCCGGCATCTGCCTCTGCCGCCCAGAAATCTTTGCCAGCATCCCTGCCCAAACTCCCTGCGATCTGCCCCGCGACATTTTTCCAAAGCTCATCCCCTCCGGCCGGCTCTTTGGCTTCCCACTTTCCGGCTATCGTTGCGCGATTGATTCCCCGGCCCGCCTGGCCGAAGCCGATGCCGCCATCGCCGATGGCCGATGCCGCATATCTCTCGCCCCGTGAAGCCAAGATTGTTTAATTTGCCTTCGAAGCCGCCCGAACGGAAACTGGCATTGTCCAAACGCAGTAACACCTTCGACTGGATTTGCCGGACGTTCATTCGCAAATCAGGCAGGCAATGTCTGGAGGCTGTTCCTTCTTTTAGGGAAGAAGGCTGGGATGAGGGCGGGCTAAAAGCCAACTTTCCTTCGGTTGCACGTTCGACCTCCCCCTATGCCGTGCCAGTCAGCGGCTGGTGCGCTGGAAAATTACCGGCGTCCGTCTGCCGCCTTGCATCCAATTCCCCACCATTTCCGTATTGCCGTTACGCACCTCGCCCTGGAACATGCCCGCTCCCGAGGCGACCAGCAGTTTCACCTCGGGCTGTTTGTATGTGACCGACAAAGGCTGGCCGAGCCAAGACGTGGTCAAATTGTCCAGTTCGGCGCGGAAGGTTCCGGAGGATGGTTCGGCAATCTTTACAGCAAGATGCGCTGCTCCCAATGTCGCCTCCCAATAGCCCTGCAAATCCGAACCCGTCCGCGGCTGGTAATCGTTTTCAGCCAGGGGCTCGGGGGCGGCGGCCGGAGTGGCGGTTCGTTTGAGCAACATGGGCACGGAGATTCCCCTTATCCTGAAGATGCCGGAGATTTCCGTCGCATGCGCCTTCAGGGTCCCTTGATAGGAAAGGTTTTGGCCCGAATCGAGACCAACGGAGGGATAATCGTAGGTGAACCGGGTGACCTGAAAAGGCTCCGGGGCGGTGTCGATGAATTCGCCGGTCGCGCTGTAAACACCATTTGTTCTCAAGAGTTTGAATACAATCCGGCTCCTTGCCTTCTCCCCCTGCAAAACACCCGAAGTGTTCCGAATCTCCTCCACACCTTCCCACGCGCCTTGAAGGTCGGGAGGAGCAGCGCGCTGGGCCGCGTTCACGGCTTTCACGACCACCGTGGTGGTGCCCGCTGTCAGAAGAACCACCACTCCGGTTACAACGGCTGCCTTTGCTTTTGTCCATGCCATAAGTTTCAATGCTCCTTTGATGAGGGTTAAGGTTGAACCGCCTGCCGCCGCGCCTTTCGCAAGGGCCATGACCGTGACGGATTTGGCCAGCACGGACGGCGCGGCTTGCACGGCGTTGGCTGAAACCGCTCCTGCAATCACCGCGCCGGAAAGCGCCACGCCGCGTTTGGCGAAAAAGCCCCGCAGCCTTTCCAAGCCGCGCGCCACTCGCTTCTTGGCCGCCTCTTCGCTCGTCCCCAAGGCCGAGCCGATTTCCCGCAAACTCTTGTTCTCGAAATAGCGCAGCATCAGCGCGTCCCGGTCCGTTTGTCCCAATCCCGCCATCGCGTCGTCCAGCAACGGCGACAATTCCTGCCAGGCCTCTTCCGTCCGGGAATCGTCAAGGGTGGAATCCATGCATGCCTCCTGTTCGTAGTATTGACGCCGACGCTGCCTTTTCAGCACATCCGCCGCTACGTATCGCGCCGTGCGATAAAGCCAGCCGGACAACAGCGTGCCCGGCCGGAGCGATCCGGCCTTGCGCGCCAGCATGATGAAGACCGCCTGGGTGATCTCCTCCGCCAACTGCGCGTCGCCGCCCTGCCGCAAGGCAGTCGAATAGACCAGATTAACATGGCGCGCCACCAGCGCCGCGAAAGCAGGCTCGGATTGGCGGGCCGCGTATTCCCGCACCAACTCCATGTCATCGCTCATCATCTAACTATATATGGACGCCCAATCGAAAAGGGGACATTTTTTCCGGGGAGCGCCGCGTCCGGCGCCGGGCCTGGGTTGGTACCGAAAAGAGCTTGGTTCAAAGGGGATACATCCTTATCATGCGGCGCCTTATGGTTCACGTTGGAATCGGTTACGATGTTCATCCGTTGGTCGAAGGCCGCCAGTTGATCCTGGGCGGCGTCGCCATCCCTCACCCCAAGGGCTTGGACGGCCATTCCGATGCCGACGCCCTCATGCACGCCATCTGCGATGCCATCCTTGGCGCCCTCGGCCAGGAGGACATCGGAACCTTCTTCCCCAGCTCCGACCCTCGCTGGAAGGACGCCCCCAGCAAAGTCTTTTTGCACGAAGCCGCCCGCCAGGTCAGATTCCACAACGGCAAGATCATCAATGTGGACGCCACCGTCATCGCCGAACAACCCAAACTCATGCCCCACGTCGCTGCCATGAAATCCAACGTGGCCGAAGCCCTCGGCATCCACGTCAAAAAAATCGGCATCAAAGCCACCACCAACGAACTCCTCGGCTTCGTCGGCCGGGGGGAAGGCATCGCCGCCATGGCCGTCGCCGCCGTGGATTTACCCCAATGACATCATGCCCAAGGCTGAAATCAGTTGGAAACGCACCACCGAGAACGGCGACCCTCTCCAATGTTACGCCCAGCACGTCGGCAAGCGCTGGATTTTCCACCAGCGCAAAAAGCGCTTTGACCAATGGCAGACCGTCCAGAATCCTCCCGTCGAAGATTGGCTGGCCTTGCTCGATTCCGTCCGCCGCCGGATCAACCGCCGATTGCTCCGTCCCGAGGAAGAAGACCATCTCGTCAAGATCATCTCTGAACTATATCCCGGAACCGACACCCGCCCCGAAAGCTCCCGCCCCACTGATGAAGCCGAAGAGTAGAAAGCCGAATCCTGCAATCCGCCCCGGCTTGGATGCCAATTCCGTTGTGGCGATGGAGGCCGAAAAATCCGCCCTCCGCACTCCGCAACTTGCCGCGCCGGAGCCAGGCGAAGGCGGGTACGCAATCCCCACCATCCTCGTCGCCCCCAGCACCGAACGCGAGGGCGCCGAGTTCGCCGACTGGTCTCTCAGCCTGTCCAACCGTTACACCGACGCCGTGATTGCCGCCGGCGGCTTGCCCGTCATTTTGCCCGCCACCGCCCGCCACCAAGTCATCGCCGAAGCCGTGCGCCGCTGCGATGGCGTTCTGCTCACCGGCGGCGACGACATTGATCCCAAGTGCTATGCGCCCGATTTGCCAGAGGCCCTGGCCAAAACCACCCTCTCCCATGACAGGGCAAGAGACGCCTGGGAAAAACTTCTCATCGAACAAGTTTTCCAGCAGCAAAAGCCGCTCTTCGGAATCTGCCGCGGCCAGCAGATGCTCAACGTCGCCCTCGGCGGCTCCCTCCTGGTGGATATTCCCAGCCAGGTCGCAAACGCCCTCAACCACAATCAAATGGCGCGAAAAGCCGAACCGGTGCATACTGTAACAGCCGCGCCTGGCAGCTTGCTCGCCAGGATCGCGGGCGGGACGACGCTGGGTGTCAACAGCACCCACCATCAGGCGGTCGGCCGCGTGGCCGCTCCCTTGCGCGCGGTGGCCCACAGCGCCGACGGAGTCATTGAAGCGCTCGAACTGCAGGACCCCGGCCGGCTGCCGTTCCTGTTGACCGTGCAATTTCACCCGGAACGTATGGTTGACGGCAACGCCTGGTTTTTGCGATTATTCAGCAGCTTTATTCACGCCGCCGCGCGGCGCATTGAAAGGTCATTATGATTACTAAAGTCATGGTTGTGGACGATACCGAAGGCATCCGGGATCTGTTGAGCGCCATTCTCCAACGCGAAGGCTATGAAGCCATCCTCAAGTCCAGCGCCGCGGAATTGACCGCCTCCTTCAACCAACCCCAACCCGACATCATCCTGCTGGACCTGGTCCTGCCCGACGGCGACGGCCTGGACCTCCTCCCCCAAATCAAAAAACAATGGCCCGACACCGAGGTCATTGTTCTCACCGGTCACGCCACCTTCGACGCCGCCGTCGAAGCCACCAAGCGCGGCGCCTACCATTTCCAAAACAAACCTTTCGACACCAAAACCCTCCTCCTCTCCGTCCAGCGCGCCCTCGAACACAAACGCCTCAACGAGGAGGCCAGTTCCCTGCGCAAGGCCCTCGCCACCATGAGCGGCGGCGCCGCTCCCATCTTCCAGAGCCTGTCCATGAAGGCCATCGTCCGCACCATCGAAAAAGTCGCCCCCAGCGACCTGTCCATCCTCATCACCGGCGAAAGCGGCACCGGCAAGGAAGTCATCGCCGACCTCATCCACAACTTGAGCCCCCGCAGCAAAGGACCCCTCATCAAGATCAACTGCGCCGCCCTGCCCCGCGAATTGATCGAAAGCGAATTGTTCGGCTCCGTCAAAGGCGCCTTCACCGGCGCCAACATGGACCGCGAAGGTTTGTTCAAGCAAGCCGAAGGCGGCACCCTGCTTCTCGACGAAATCTCCGAAATGCCCGTGGACACCCAAAGCAAGCTCCTGCGCGTCTTGCAGGAAAAAGAAGTGCGCCCCGTCGGCGGCCGGACCAGCTACAAAAGCGACTGCCGCATCATCGCCTCCACCAACCGCCAGGTCGAGGAAGCCGTCAAATCCGGCAAGCTCCGCGACGACCTCCGCTATCGCATCTGCGCCACCACCGTCCATCTTCCGCCCCTGCGCGAGCGCCGCGAGGACATCACCCCGCTCGCCACTGCCTTCCTCAAGCGCTACGGCTCCCAGGCCGGACGCGAAATCACCGGCTTCACCCCGGAGGCCGCCGACGCCTTGCGCGCCTTCGACTGGCCGGGCAACGTCCGCCAGTTGCAAAATGAAATCCAGCGCGCCGTCCTCATGTGCGAAGGCAGCGTCGTGGACCTGCGCGACCTTTCCATCACCGCCTTGATGAAGCAAAAGGACAACCCGGACCTGACCTTGATGGAAGCCATGGAACGGAACACCATCATCCAGATGCTCAAGGAAACCGGCGGCAACAAGCTCGAAACCGCCAAGCGCCTCGGCATCGGCCGCCAGACCCTCTACAACAAAATCAAAATCTACGGCATCGAGCCCTAAAATACCTTATTGGCGACGTAAGCATTCTTGAAATCCTTTGCAAAACCGCCGTGCTGGAGTAAATTTCATTCTGTGAGCTTGGCAGAGATTAAAGAGCAAATTGCCGTGATGAGCGTGGAGGATCGCCTTGAAGTGGCCGCGTTGATTTCCCATCTCAATCAGCTTGACGACCCGGCTTATCAAGCTGAGTTGGATCGTCGTCTTGCCGCCATGGATGATGGCCGCAAATCGGGATTGGCGGACCTGGAACGCCTCCATGACAGGTTGACAGCAAGCGGGCGATGATCCGGGAACACATTTTCGCGGTGGATGACTCGGTCGTCGAGTTTTTTGCCGCTTGCCGCAAGCAAGAGCGTGAGGATCTCCTT
>JBEKUQ010000090.1:0-7329 GCA_049514835.1 Verrucomicrobiota bacterium
GATTGAGAAAGGCGGCGTAGGTGGCGGCTTGGGCGGCGAGTTGCGGCGACCCGCGCCCCAACTTTTCCAGCATCAAGGCCAGCACCAAGGCCCGCGCATTGTCATCCGTGCAATAGCCCTCGGCAAAATTCGGCACGGTAAAACTGGCATGCTGAAAAATGCCGGTCGAATCGCTCATGCGAAAGAGGTGATCCAGCCTCAACTCCGGCAATTGCCCGGGCTGTTCGTCCAGCGTCTTAATGGGCGAAGATTTTCGTCCGACGAAACTATGGTCGTGTCGCGCCTGCTCGAAGGACTGCGCATAGAGTCGCGCCACCCGGCTCCACACCATTTCGCGCCCGAGCTTGTAGGCGTTCTTGCGCATGGCATGGCGCAACGGTTCATCCCGCAGCAATCCGACGGCGGCGACCGCGATGGACTTCGCATCGCGAAACGGCACGAGTTTGCCGCGGCTCCCGGCCAGCAATTCCGCGGCGTGCCAGTAGGGCGTGGACACCACGGCGTTGCCGTTGCCAAACGCATACGCCAGGGTGCCCGAGGTGATTTGCGCCTCCGTCAGATACGGCGTGAGATAAATGTCCGCCGCGCCGATGAACCGCATCAATTCTTCCAACTCGACGAAACGATTGAAGAACACGACGTGCTTCTGCACGCCAAGATCTTTGGCCAGCCGCTCCAAACCCAGGCGGTAAGCTTCCCCTTCGTCGCGCAACAGATTCGGATGCGTCTGGCCCAGCACGATGTAAACGACGTCGGGAAATTCCCGGATGATGTCCGGCAGGGCGTGCAGCGCAAACTCGATTCCCTTGTTGGGCGACAGCAATCCAAACGTCAGCAACACCTGCTTGCCCGCCACGCCGAACTCGTCCTTGAAATAATTTGGATCCGCGAACGGCATGTCGGGAATGCCGTGCGGGATGAGATCAAGCTTCGCCGCCGGCGCGCGATACACGTCTTGCAGGAACTCCCGGCCCCGTTCGCTCATCACCGCCAGCCGGGTCGAGAGCCGGATCAGCTCCCGCATCACCCGGCGCTGTTCGCCGTTGGGTTCGCGCAGCACGGTGTGCAACGTGGTCACGATGGGCATTTGCAATTCGCGCAGCAGCGCCAGCACATGACTGCCCGCCGGCCCGCCAAATATGCCGAATTCATGCTGCACGCAGACCACGTCCACATCCGTAATGTTGAGAAAATCCGCCGCCCGCAGGTAGGACGTCAGATCCTGCTCCGCAATTTCGAATCGCACCTCCGCCGGGTAATCATAGCCGCCGGCGAGGTCATTGACCGGCACGACCAGGCACTGCCGCCCCGGAAACTCCGCCGCCACCGCGCAGCGCAAGTTGGTCGTGAAGGTGGCAATGCCGCATTTCCTCGGCAGATAATCGCCGAGGAATGCAATTTTGCGGATGGCAGAGGCGGGTTGCATGAATGGAGCTTGGCCGGCGCGGGTGCATTCACCTGCGAGCTTCGGAGGCTTCTATTCGTCCCTTGGCTCACGCTCCTTTGGGCGGAACGCCAGCCACAGGCTGGGAACCAGGCCGGCGCCGTTGAGAATCGTTCGCAGCCAGGCAGGTTTCTCCCCGGCGGTCCCGGACTTCTTGCGCCGGAAGGCCGCCAAGCCCGCCAACAGCGCCGTGGCTGACGAGGCGATCAAACCAATGGATTTGGCGCGGCCGGCAAGCGCCCGAACCTCCGCCGTCAACTCGGCCATCTCCCCAACCAGTTGGGCGCGGTTAAGTTCGCTTTCCGCAAGCAAAAGTTGTTTCCGCGTTTGGAGCGGTTTCATTCGAGAATCTTTTCCAAACATGCGCGGTCCTTTCGGAGTTGATCGAGCGAGGCGGGCAGAGTCTGCCAGTCGCACCGCAGCGCGGTGAGCCGCCGGTAAAGACAAATCCCGGCTGCTCCGTAGAGGACAGTCAATGCCAGGAGGGCGGCCCAATGGGAGCAATCCCACAGCAAAATAACGACCAGGCCAGTGAGCGTCACGCTGGCGAGAAGCCCGAACGCAGCCACGCCAAGAGCCAGAAGGAGAGCTTGCAGGAGGCGTTCGCGCTCCTCCTGCACTTCCACCGTCAAGAGTTCGAGCCGGTTCTCCCCGATGGTCAGCAGCCGCCGCGCCAGAACTTTCGAGGCGGCGGCCAATGGCCGGAAGCTGGCTGTGGATTCTTCCATAGCTGGGTTAGTCGCGGTTGTGACAGCACCTGCGGGCCAAAAGATAACCGATGACGGCTCCGACCCCGACGCCGATGGCGATGGCTTGATAGGGATGCTCATGCACGGCCTCGTCGGCCGCCTTGGCGCCTTGCATCGCCTTATCCCGGGCTCGGCCACAGATTTCCTTGCCGCGTTCCAGCGCCGCGGCGAGACGATGGCGTGCTTCCTTGACTTTTTCTCCGGTCGCGTCGGCGGTGGCGGCCATCAACGCTTGCGCGTCTTCGGCCAGTTGTCCCATGTCGTTGCTAACTGCTTGTGTTTCTTTGCTCATATTCAAGTTTTGTTCCTATTTGTTTGAGTTTTGCATTGGTAAATACTCCGCGTCCGCCAGATGGGCTGCTTCCCGCGAAACGGCGACCTTCAGCACCGAGTTTCTGCCTCCAAACGGGTTGGCGACAGAATCTCTGGCCGATGGATCCGGCATCCAGCGTCCGTCCACCACCAGGCAATACTCGTAGGTGCCCGGCGCCAAATGGGTCTCCTTAAGCCAATGGCCATTTCCCAAGGGATGCAAGGCTTTGGCCGTTGGGTGCCAGTCGTTGAAAGTGCCGGCCACCGAAACGGTGGCGGCGGTGGGATGGGTAAATTCAAAGCGAACCGGCATCAGCTGAAGGCCGCCATCGCGCGCGTTGTCATGATTGTGATTGTGCTTCATAATTTGTGATTCATCGGGATGGCGACTCTAGATTTGGAAGAGTGATCCGTTTCCCGTCGCCATAATGTGTGTTGAGCCTTCCCGGCGCTATGGGGTGTTTCCCCACCATACATTTTGAGTCCCTCTTGGGAAAGCAGGCCGGGATGGTCAGAGTGCTGGAGCGGGCCGTTCCAGGCCCCCCACGGAGCGCGGCGCCGCGAAAATCTTGCGCAAGACCAGATGAGTGGGGAGGAAGGCGAGGAGCCACAGCGCGCCAAGCCAGAGGATGACATAAAGGTTTTGTTTGACCCAGCCTTGCGGCTGCCGGTCGTTGCAGCCGTAAATATAATTGATGTTGATGGGGAGATTGGGGTTGGCCAGATGGGCGCCCGCTGGCGGAGTAAAAAAGTAGCAGGCGAGCACCAACCCCGCGGCCAGGCTGGTCCAGGAGGACAAAGCCCGTTTGTCATAACCCAGGCGCCCCAGCAGCCAAATCAGCAGCAAGGGCAGCCAGCCATGAAAAAGTGAAAGACCCCGGATGAAAAGCGGAAGCTGCGGGTCGAACATGTAACCGGTCAGACCCAAAAGGTGAATCCCCAAAAGGTTGCTGGCAAAGTCCGCCAGCCAGAGGCATTGTGGAAGCAGAATGCCGACGGCACACATGCTGACCAGCAGGGAGCTTTCCAGCCACATGCCTGCCACCGTGAGAACGAGGGCGGCATCACAGAACCACAAAAAATTGGCCGGCCCGTAGGTCTGCCAATAAACCGGAACAAGGAAGGCGAGGAAAACGGTGCCGGCCAATTTGGCGGCCAGCGGGATTTTGACTGAGCCCTTTTCGATCGGGCCGCCGTAGCTCATCGCAAACCCGGGCTACCGCACGATGATTTCCGGCGGGCGCACTACGACTACCGGCTCTGTCACTATGACTTCCGGTCGCCTTTCGTACCTCGCATGCCCGCGATAACCCTCGGGCCGGCCTTCTCCGGCAACGACACATCCGGCAGTGGCGAGGAGGGCAACAGCGCCGCATAAAAAAAGGGTTTTGTTCAGGTTCATTTGGTATTGCTTTCTGGAGTCACATTACGCGATGGGCGTGGGCCGCGCTATGGGGTGTAACCCTGCGTCCTATGGGTCACTTTTTCGGCGGCTCGACCGGAATTGAGCGGGCTGGCTTCAAACCCGCCAACGCCCCCAAAATGGCCTTTTGCACCGCCGGATTATAGAGATTTCCCAAGTGCCCGCCCTGCGAGAAAACCGTCAATTGTTCCGGGGCAAAGGTGGCGCGCAGCCAGGCCAGGTCGTCGTCGGACAGCAGAAAATCGTTTTGATTGACGATGACGCGGATGTCCGGGTTGGCGCGCAGACCTGACTCATACGTCCGCAAATCACCGGCTTTTTCCAGTTCCGCCGCCGGCGCGGCCAGGCCGCGCGTCTGATAATACGGAACCGCAAACTTCTCGAAATAATCCTGGTAGGAATACTGAAGAATTTCCTGATACACCGGGTCCCGCCTCAAACCCCGGAGCGGGTGTTTTAAGACTCCCTGATTGTTCCGGCGCTGGCTGCTGAAAATAATGTCCCGCAGCGTGAGTCGAAACGTCAGCCCGATGAGAAACTTCGACTCGATGGCGTTGAAGGGCAGCGAGGTTTGCGGCGTCAGGGTGTTCTTGCTCAGGGCGGCCACCTTCAAAAAAGTGTTTTCGATGTCGTCGGTTCGTTCCGCTTGAGGCCAGTCCAGGGGCGCCCGGTAAAACTCGTCCAGCTTGGAGACCCCGTGGAGCATCCGGACCGGGGTGTTGATGGCGACATAGCGGTCAAATTTCAGCAACGGCGGCTGATTCGTCGCCGCGGCGGCGGCCGCGAACAAAGATTCCAGCGCCCCCATGGAATAGCCCATCAGCGCCCTGTTGCCCATCCGATCCCCATACAGCGCCTTCAAGTGGCGGTCCATTTCCGTCAAAGCAAATTGCAAATCGCGGCCGTCCACCGGCAGATAAGCCGGCAGCGCCGCCGTCGAGGCGTTTTCCATGAACTCGTGGTTGAAAGGGCTGCTGACGCATACGGCGGAGAGGCCGTTTTTGTAAATCAACTCGGCCAGCGCAATGGAGGTTTCGGCCAGCCGATGCGATCCCAGGCCCGGAACGATATAAACCACCGGCGCTTTTCCCGGTTGCAGCCAATAGGTGAAATCCAGCCTCCGGCCTGTCGCCGGAATCAAAACCGACCGGGTCTTGCTTCGGCCGGGGAAACCAGGATCTTTGAAGGTGAAAAAGACCGATTCCAGGGTTTCCAGCGAGGCGGCGTCCTGTTTTCCCTTCACTTGGAAATCCGCCACCCGGTTCTTTCGCACGAACGTCCAGGCATACTGAATCTCGGAATACGGGTCCATTTCCGCCTGGCTGAACCGCACATAGTCGTCCACCGTGTCGGCCATGTTGTTATACATGTCCGCGTAGGTGAAATAGGTGTAGGGACCCAGATAGGTCAGCGGATTGTTCGCGTCGAATTTGTAGGGAGCGATATAGAGCAGCGGATTGGCGGCCGTGTCGGCGCCCCAGCCGATGGTGTCCCGGTCATTGCTCGGCCCAAGAAACGGCAGCATCAGGAAGAAATCCGGCTTCCAGCCCCATTGGCCGAACGTCTGCCCAAAATCCGCGTCCGCTTTTGGAATCTTCCATTTGGTCGCCACGTCAAAGAACCCGGCTATTCCCACCGTTGAATTGCCGAGAAATCGGTAGGTTTCATCGCGTGCGCCGGTCCAATGTCCCTGGAGCAGATTGTTGATCAATCGTCCCGGGTAGGTCAGGTTCCTGCCAAAATTGCCGATGCCGGTTCGGATCGGTTTCACGACCACATACCGATAAACCTTGCTGGTCGGCTTGATGACCTCGGTCATAAGCCCTTTGTTGAAGCCCCACATCACCCGGTTGAACGGCTCAATCGGATCGGGAACGGATTTGGGGAGAACAACCGTCTCCGGCGGCGGCGGCTTCGTGGGACTGACGGCTGGCGCCTGCCCGTCGGCAGACCGTGCCAGGCACAATGCCAAGATCAACACCGCTGCAGTTCCCGTGCTCAGGCCCGGTTGGATTTTCAAGTCGCCCACCTTCCAGGTCTTGAGCCGGAAAGCCTTTGCCCGTTCAGATTCACGGGTTGGGCTTGACGGTGAGGGTGGAAGTGACGTCGCGCACGCCGTCCGCTTCCAGCGCCAGGGCCACTGCCTTGCCGATGTTCTCCTCGGCGGATACGGTTCCCGAAAGCGCCACATGACCTTGGTCGGAACCGACGGAGATTTTCCAAACGGAAAGGTCCGGATCAGCGGTGTATTTGGCCTTGATGGCGGTGACGATGCGCGCGTCCGTCGCCGCATCGGCCACTTGCTCGCCGAGGTCCTGCGCCTTGCGCCGCACGATTTTGCCGTTCCGCGCCAGTTCGTCCTTGATTTGCCCGGAGCGCAGATCAAGCGTGTCCAGCTTGGCCTTGAACGCGTCCGACAAATGCCGTGCCGCCTCGCCGGCGGAAGTTTGCGCCTGGGCGGCGGCGGCCTCGGCGCGCTGCTCCGCCTCCGGGTGTTCCCGTGCCTGCTTTTGGACAAACCAGTAGCCTGCCGCGCCCAGGATGACGCCCAGGAGCAGTCCATTGAAAAAAGCTCTCATAATCTTCCTTTTTTAGCCTTCAAGAAATGTCGTAACGTTCTTGGCCGCGAAACTCGATCAAGCGCGCCTTGACGGCAATCCGGATAATTCCGCTGGCCCTGCGTCTGCCCCAGGCACGGTAGATGCCGGCAACAAAATCACCGAAGGTCAATTGTTTTTTTGGCGCGTGCGGCTTCATAACGAGATTTGCTGGATTGCGCTCACGGTTTCAGGGAGGGTTCTTTCGCGATGGGATCTTCGGTGGCCGCCTGCAGTTCATCCAGTTCAATCAAATCTTTGACCCATGCACTGGGCGACGCGGGGAGCATTTTGCCGTCCTTCTTGTCGAATTGCTCTCCGGCGGCCACGACCGTAATGCCGTTTTCTCCGATCACTTTCAGGGGCACGACCGAGCCGGTGGCCACAACGTGGGTTCCATCGGCGGCGATGATGTAGCGGCCGATGCCGCTGCCTTCCACCACAGCGCGTCCGGCGGCATTCCTGATTTCCAAGGTGCTGCCGGCGACCGCCGACCGGACGACGGTGAAGATTCTTCCCGTGCGAAGATCCAGCAAGGTATGCACGAGCGGAAGTCCGTCGTTCAAGGTGAGGGTCATCTTCTCGATCCGTAGTTCGGTGCCGGCCTGGAGGCGGACGGTGGTTCCGGTGCGCCGGAAGAAAATATCCGCCCGCGCATCCGGGCCGGCGCGGACAACGGCGCCTTGCTCAAAAAGATGGGCCTTTTCCAATTTGCTGAATGTGACGCCATCAACGGAGTATTCGCACATGCCGACGACCGAAGTGGTCATGGCACTGGGTTGGGTGTCGTTGTCCGGGAATGGG
>JBEKUQ010000091.1:0-7301 GCA_049514835.1 Verrucomicrobiota bacterium
GTGAGGTGATATTCGATTCTGGGATGATTGGTTTCCTTCATGGCCTCCTGCATGAGGTGGTCCATGACCTCCGGCAGATGATCGGCTTCGCTCTTGATGCTGCGCACGGTGATTCTGGCCATGACGCTGGCCGCCAGGATGCCATCCTTGAGGCCGGGAAGGGTGGCCTGGTTGGTGTCGAAGTCCACGCCGGCGGGAAGATCCACAAAGCCGCCGATGATGGGGCCTTTCATTTCCCAATCGTGGACGCTGGAGGTGCCTTGAATGGCGACGGAGGTGTTGGTGGGCTGGGCCTGGTAATGGAGGGGAGGGTCGGCGGGGCGGGCCGAGGCGGCCGCCGCCAGAAGCAGGCCGGCGGCGAGGCAGAGAAGGATCGGGGCATTATTGTTTTTTTTCATAAATCAAAGAATTCATTCTTAAGTTCAATCTTTTGCTTCTTCAACGCGGCCTCGTTGGCCTTGAGGGCCAGGACGGTGGCTTCCAGGCCCTCCTCCCATCCGGCGGCCGGGTATTGGGAAAAGGCGCGTTTGCGGGCGTCGGCCAGGTTGGCGCGGAACTCCGGGGTGTCGGACTCGCCGAAATCGTCCGCATAGGTTTTTACCGCGCCGCCGATTTCGCTGATATTGGCGGTGAAAGCTTGCAGGGCGTATTGGAGGGGTTCGATGACTGCGGGGGCATCGCCGGCGGCGGCCTTGTCGGCCAGGGTCGTTTGTTTGCTGGCGTTGGCCACGAGGGAGATGCCGGTCTCGGCGCCGAAGCGTTCCGTGCGGGCATAGACTTCCCAGCCCAGCGGGGTGGCATCCACCTCCTTGAACATCCAGGCCTTGCTGTCGCGGCTTTCATTGCCGGGCTGCATCAGGATGGCGGAATCGCTGCCGTAATACATCTCGTATTCCGAGTCAAATGAATTGCAAAGCGTGGCGTCGAAGAGGAAGCGGAGGCCGGAGTTGGGGCCTTCGGGAAACTCAAACACGCCTTGGACGGTGTCGGGCACATCGCGGCCATCGTTCCACAAAATGAGCGAACTAAGCCGGTCACGGCGCTGGGACGCCCCCCGGCATGAGGCCCGCCCAGAAACCAGGTCACGGCGTCCAAGCGGTGGATGCCGGCTTCGCCCATCAAGCCGGGGCTGGTGGCCTGATGCAGACGCCAGTTGAGTTCATCGGCGCGGGCCGGGGTGGAGGCGGTCCTGGCCCAGCTTTCCTTCTTGTGCCATTGGGCGCGAGCCAGGACGTTGCGATTCAAGACGCCGGTGCGGAGGAAGGACAAGAGGAAATGGCGATGGGGATGGGACCGCTCCTGCAATCCGGCTTGAAAAACCAATTTGAAGGCCGATTGCGCGGCGCGGGCGATGTCCTTGGCGTCGGCGATGGTGTGAGCCAGAGGCGCTTCGCAATAGACGTGTTTGCCGGCCTTGAGGGCGTCGAGGACGATGTCGCGGTGCAGATGGGTGGGCGTGGCCACGACGACGGCCTGCACTTCCGGTTTGGCGAGGAGCTTGTGGTAGTCGTCGAAGCGTTCGGCCTTGGGAACGAGATCGCCGGCGCGGTTCAACCAGCCGGCGTAATGGTCGCACACGGCGACAACCTCGGTGTTGGCAAACTCATGGTCGTTTTTAAGCAGGTCAAGGGTGGAGATGATTTTGCGCCCCCACGGGCCCGCGCCGATGACGCCGTAGCGGCAGGGCGGGAAGGGAGGTTTGAGGGTCAACGGCGCCTCCGCGCCGGCGGCCTGGGGCGTTGCGGCGGCGCCAGGCGCGGCCCCTTCCCCCCCGCTGGTCCTGCCCGCAACGGGGACGGGTTGCGAACGGCCGCAGCCCGGGGCGGCCAGTTCGACGCCGCCCATCATGGCCATAAAAGTGGCGACGGAGGTGTTTTTCAGGAAATCGCGCCGATCAAACTTGGATGAATCTCTCTTTTTCTTCATGAATGAATGGGAGGCATCATGCCATGCAGGCCGGGCTGATCAACACCGAAAGTGGAGAGCATAGGGGAAAATGATAAATGATAAATGATAAATGGCGGGTTCGGGGACGCGAAGAGGTTTGGACGCGTTATGAGGTGATGGCAGACGGAATCTTCCTCCTTTGCAAAGCCTACGGAGGACAGGCGCCCTGCCGAGGGGAAGGGATTGGCAGGAGGTTTGACAAGATCACGGCACCGTGACAGTTTTGCGGGCGTGTTCGCCAGAATGGCCAAGCGGTTGCTGTCGGCGGTGGTTTCGCCAAAGGGACGTTGCCCAGGCACGAGGATAACAAGAAGATTTTGGCGCGGCCACCGCAGTTGGCCGGCCGTTTCGGCCGCGCTGGCGCTGGCCCTGACGCCGGAGGCGGCCCGCGGCTGCGCCTGCGGCTGCGGCATTTTCGACGTGGCGACCAGTTCGATGTTTCCCGAAGGGGCGGGAGGGATGGCATTTTTTGAGACCGACTTCCAGGACCAGAAGCACAATTGGCACGCGGATTCGGAGGCGCCGGCGGCGAAGAACGGGGACAAGGAGATCCGGTCCTGGTTTTTCAAGCCGGGTGTTCAATTCATGTTCAACCGCAGTTGGGGAATCCAAGCCGAGGCGCCGTACGCCAATCGCGTGTTCAAAACCGAAGGAGGGGCCAACGGGACGACGGTGGTGACGGAGCACTGGAGCCAACCGGGCGACATCCGGCTGGAAGGGATTTACACCGGGTTTTCCCCGGATTTGTCCACCGGCTTGACCTTTGGTTTCAAGCTGCCAACGGGCAGCTTCTCGCGCAACGATGTCTATCACGACGTGGACCGGGACTCGGAAATCGGGACCGGGAGCACCGATCTACTGTTGGGCGGCTTCCATCGCGGCAGCGTGACGAAGGACAAGACAGTGAGTTGGTTCGCGCAGGCGTTGCTGGAGGTGCCGACGCTGACGCAAGCGCACTACCGCCCCGGGGTGGAACTGGACGCGGCGGCGGGCGTCTATTACGACGGCTGGTCGCTGGGCCGCCTGCGGATCACCCCGGTGGGGCAAGTCATCGCTTCGGAACGGACCCGCGACACGGGCGCCGGCGCGTCCAATCCCATTGCCTCCGGCTACCAGCGCATCCTGCTCTCGCCGGGAATCGAGTTTCACCTGCATCCATTCAGCTTGTATGCGGACGTAGAGGCGCCGGTTTTCCAGGACTTTCGCGGGAATCAGTTGGCGGCGGCGGCGCTGTTCAAGGTGATCTTGAGCTATCACTTTTAGGGAGAGGCCAGAGGGGAAAATCCGGCTTGCGGTGGCTTGGGCAGGGCGGCATTATGTGAAGCCATAGCCCATGCCAACTGAGCCCAGGACCGAAAGGACATATAGGCCCTATAGGCCCTATCAGACTTATGGCAAAGCCGGGGCAAAGCCTCCTGCCAAGACCCTGGCGAACGGGCCTGCCGGCTTCCTCCCGAAGCATGGCGGCTACGCGGACTTGCTCTCCTATCGAAAGGCGGAGATCGTCTTCGATGCCACAGTGCATTTCTGCCGTCGTTTCTTGGAGAAGCGCGACCGCACGTACGACCAAATGGTCCAGGCCGCGCGATCCGGCAAGCAAAACATCGTCGAGGGCAGCATGGCTTCCGCAACCTCCAAAGAAGGCGAAATCAAGCTGGACAACGTCGCTCGGGCGAGCTTGGAAGAACTCCTGGCGGATTACCGCGATTTCCTCCGGACCTGCGGGCTGCGTCTCTGGGACAAGAACAGCCGCGAAGCCATGTTTGTGCGCCGTTTGGGCCGGCGGCCCGATGAGTCCTATGAAGCCTATAGGTCCTATCTCGAAACGCGCCCGCCAAAAGTCGTGGCCAACATCATTATTTGCCTGATCCACCAGACCAACTACTTGCTGGACCAACTGCTGCGCCAATTGGAACAAGCGTTTCTCAAGGAAGGCGGCCTGCGCGAGCGCATGACCCGCGCGCGCCTCGAAGCCCGCCGCCTGCAATCGCCACAATGATGCAGGCATTCTTGGCGGAGGGGATCATTTGCGCGGGGCGTTGGTGGCGGTGGCGGCCTGGAGGCGGTTGAGGCGGTCCACGACGTTGGTGTATTTGCCGACGAGGTCGTTGTAGAGGTTGACGGTGTTGGTGTATTTTTGGACGAAATAGTCGCGGTTGGTGGCCAGTTCCTCGACCACGGTGTTCTGCTTTTTGATGCCCGCGTAGGCGGTGTCGAGGTTGCTTTGCAAAGTGGCGAGGGCGTTGGTGTATTGGGAAATGTCACTGAGGAGGGTGTCGTTGCTGGCGCCGAGGCGGGCCACCTCGCGCTTGAGCTGGATGATGAACTCGCCGTTGGTCTTGAGGGCCTGGTCCAGATTGTCGTTCAACCCGGCGATGGTCTTGTCCATGCGGGAGATTTGCTGGTTCATGGCCTCCAGGGAGTTGGTGTAGGCCTGGATCTTGGTGTCGCGCGCGGCGAGGTCATTATTGCGGTCGGCCAGCCAGCCGCGCTGGACGGTTTGAAAATGCCATTGCCAGACGCACAGGGCGCAGAGGGCCAGGGCGAGCGCGATCAACAGATATTGTTGGAAACTTTTCATTGTCCTGGCAGGGCGCGCGACGTGTCCGGGCCGGTCACGGCGACCGCCACGCGCTGGATGCCGGCCTGTTTGACGAAATCCAGCAAAGCAATGGCGTCGCCGTAGCGGGCGTCGCGGTCGCCGCTGATGCTGACGGGGAGGTTGGTGTTGCGGGCGAAGCGATTGGTGAGGAGGGTGAGCAAATCGGCGCGGGAAATCTGCGTTTTGTCCAGGTGAATGAGGCCGAGGCGGTCCACGCGGAGATTGACCAGGTCGGGTTTCTCGCTGGAGGAGGCGAGGGTGGCGGTGGGGAGGCTGGCCTTGAGGGTGCGGACCTTTTGCATTTGCAGGCTGACCATCATGAAGGAGGCGAGGAGAAAGAACATGATGTCAATCAAAGGAATGATCTCGAGGCGGGCCTTGCGGCGACGGATGGGGGAGCGGATTTTCATGGGGAACCCGGCCCCCCCGCGTTTTCCCTGACCATGAAGGCGACCTTTTGCACGCCGACATTGCGGATGGCGAGGAGCAGGTCGGAAACCGCGCCCTGGCGGACCTCGCCGTCGCCGCTGAGATAGACGGGGAGATTGGTGTCGAGGCGGAAGCGGTTGCTCAGGACCAGGCGCAATTCGGGGAGGGTGATGGGTTTCTTTTCGAGCCAGACCTGGCCGTTGGTGTCCACCGCGATGTTGATGAGGCCGGGCTTGAAATCGGCGGAGGCCCTGGCGGCGGAGGGGAGATTGACCTTGATGTTGTGGGCCTGCTCCAACTGGAGGCTGACCATCATGAAGGAGGCGAGGAGAAAGAACATGATGTCAATCAAAGGAATGATCTCGATGCGGCAGCGCCTGCGCCCGACTGGAGAGGAGATTTTCACTTTTCCGCGTCCACTTTCCCGGACTTGATCATGACTTCGACATTGGAGGCGGCGGTCTCCAGTTCAAATTGCAGGCGCGTCACCTTGGCGGTGAAGAAATTGAAGGGAACGAGGGAAAAAATGGCGATGCCCAGGCCGCAGCAGGTGGCGATGAGGGCCTCGCCGATGCCGCCGGTGACGGCGCCGACGGCCAGTTCCTCGTTGCCGACCTTGAGGAAGGCGTGCATCAGGCCGGTGACCGTGCCGAGCAGCCCGAGCAGCGGGGCCAGCGTGACCAGCGTGTCCATGACGGTGAGGAAGCGGCCGGCGCGTTCCAACTCAATGCCGGCGGCCAACTGCAAAGCGCCTTCCATGGAGGTGTGGACATGGTTCAAGCCGCGGTAGATCATGCGCACCACCGGGTCGGCCGACGTGCCGGCGACTTGGAGGGCGGCGGGGAGGTTGGAATTCTCCAGGGCGGCCAGGACCTGCTCCAATTTCCTGGGGTCGCGGCGGCGGCTTTCGCGCCACCACCAGAAGGAACGTTCGCCCACCACCGCGACCGCGACGAGGGCGGCGGCCAGGATCGGCCACATGACCGGTCCGCCTTTTCCAAAGTATTCCACGATGATATTGGCCATCATAATTTTATAAGTGACTATCTAACCGGAGGTCAGTTTGGAATTGATGCGCGCTTGAAAAAGCCGTCCGCGCGCGCCCGGCGAAACGGTCCAGTGCCGCTTGACAAATTCGACGGAGGCGCGATCCAGAATGGAGGAGCCGGAGGACTCCTTGACCTCGGCCGAAATGATAAGGCCCGCCTCGTCCGCCGTCAACAGCAGCTCCACTGATCCCTGCTGGCCCAACTGCTCGGCCATGGCAGGATAGGGCGGGGCCGGGCGGAGGCCGCCCTGGCCGGTGCTCTCCAGACGGCTGGGCGGGGCGGGCTTTTCGGGCGGCGGCGGTGTTTGCGGCGCCAGATTGACAGCGGATGGCACGCGGTACTCCTTGGGAGCTACGAGCGTGCCGTTGATGGTGGGGGAGGCAAACAGGATGGCGGGCGACGGGAGCGTGACCAGCACCTTGGTCTGGGGGACATCAGGCTTGTCCGGCGGGTTGTTGTCCTGGTTCAGTTCAACGGGATTGGACGGTGGCGGAGGCGGCGGCGCGATCATGACCGGCGCCGGTTCCTCCAATGGCCTGATGACAATGGCGGGCGGCGGGGCGGGACGGAAACCAACCAACCCGATGATGAGGAAAAGCAGGCAAATCGAGTTGGCCCAGGCGAGGTTGCGCTCGTCGTGGGCATGCGGCCTGGGCAGGCAAAGGCGGGCCAGTTCGGATTTCAACTGGCCGCCGCCCGGGCCTGAGTTTGTGTTGATCGTGTTCATTTTCCAGCCGCCGGCCGGGCCTGGGAATTCTCAGAACTCATAACTGAGCGTGCCGAAGAGGCCACGCCGCATGCCGTATTGAGCGGCATTGACGCCGACGCCGGTGGCGCTGCGCAACTCATAAATGTTGTCGGTCAGGTTGACAATATCAAGGCGGGCTTTCAAGAACTGCTTGTGGGCAACCTTGAAAGTTTGTTCCGCGCCGATGTTGATCTCGTAATAGTCCGGCACGGTCGAGCCGTTGGGAATGGGACCGCTGCCCGGCCCGGCCTCCAGACCGCCCAAGGTCTGGCGCAAGCCGCTGCCGGCCACGATGTCCAGATACGTCAGGGTGCTGGCCGCCTGCGTCTCTTTGAAACGATAAGACAGGCCAGCGGTGCCGGTATAGGTCTGATCGTGGTCCAGGGAGATGAAATGATTTTTGACATAGGCGAGATCCGGCGCGCTGAAGAGGAACTGGGAGGAGTCCCAGTTTTGGCCCCGGGCGACGGAGTAAGCGGCGTTGGCATAGGCGGTGAAGCCGTTGGCGGTGTAAGAGGAGGTCAAT
>JBEKUQ010000092.1:0-7283 GCA_049514835.1 Verrucomicrobiota bacterium
AGGGCGGCGGAGCGCGTACTTTAGCGAGATGGCTCAATTGACATCATCGCGACATTCGCCCGGCCCGACCGACGTTTGCATGGCGGCGTCCGGCTGGCGTTTGCGTCGCACTTTGAAATAGCCGGAACAACAGGACCCGCAAGCAATGACCGCGACCCAAGACACGATTCCAATCCAACATCTCCTCACCTTGCCGCCGCGCATGGCCGCGGAGTTCGAGGAGTTGGAGGGACGCCGGCGGCCGGAATGGTTTGCCGCCTCTGATCCCCCCGGCCAGGCGCTTGGCTCCGGCGGCGGCACGGCCAGCCTGCTCGCCCAAGCCTGGCGTCAGAACGCCCCCGGCGAGTCTTTTGAGGATTGGTTGCGGAAGAGCCGCAAGTTGATACTTCATGCGGGCGGCCAGAGCCGGCGGTTGCCTGCTTATGCCTTGGTTGGAAAACTGCTCATGCCCATTCCCGTTTTCCGCTGGGCGCGCGGCCAGCGCCTGGACCAAACGCTGCTCGACCTGCAATTGCCCGATTGCCAGCGCGTCCTGGCCCATGCCCCCGCCGGCTTCGCCGCCATGATCGCCAGCGGCGACGTCCTCCTCCGTTTCGCCCGCGAACTGCCGCCCTTTCCCCAGGTGGACATGCTCGGTCTGGGCCTTTGGCTCGCTCCGGAACGCGCCTGCGATTTCGGGGTTTTCTGCGCGCCGCGCGGTCATCCCTCGCAACTGGCCTTCTTCCTGCAAAAGCCGCCCGCGTCCAAAATCCGCGAGTTGTCCGAAAATTACCTCTGCCTGGTGGACACCGGAATGTGGCTCCTCAGCGCCCGCGCCGTTCGCGTGCTGATGGAACTTTCCGGCTGGATCCCGCAAAAATCAGATTTTCGCGGCGGCGCGCCCGCCCGCTACGAGCTTTACGCCCACTTCGGCCTGGCTCTCGGAAAAACGCCCGTCGTGCGGGATCCAGCGATCAACGCGCTGAGCTGCGCGGTGGTCCCGCTGCCCGACGGCCAATTCTATCATTTCGGGACCAGCGCCCAAATGATCGAATCCATTTCCAGCCTGCAAAACCTCGTGCTCGACGCGACCAAGATCGGCCTGGCCGGCGGCCGCCGCCATCCCGATCAAATCACCCAGAATTCCCTCGTCAACGCGCATTTGCGGCACGAACTCAATCACACTTTGTGGATTGACCACAGCGTCGTCCCCGCCTCCTGGCAACTGGCCTCCAACCACGTTCTCACCGGCGTGCCGGACAACCATTGGCCCTTGCGCCTCGAACCGGGCGTTTGCCTGGATTTTGTGCCGCTGGCGGAGCGCGATTTCTGCCTTCGCTGCTACGGGTTCAACGACTCTTTTTCCGGCCAGGTGCGGCAGACTTCCACCCTCTGGTTTGGGCGCCCGTTGACGGAGTGGTTCTCCGCCCGCGGTTTTCAACCCAACAACGCCGGCCTGGACCCGGCCGCGGACATCCAGGACTGCCCCCTTTTCCCCGTCTGCCAGCCCGCGGCCTTGGAGGCCGGATACTTGACGTGGCTTTTTGCGGCGCAACCGCAAAACCGCCCGGAATTTGCCCAACGCTGGCTGGCCTCGCCCCGCCTCTCCGCCCGGCAGATTGGCGCCAAGGTCAATCTCCGCCGCCTCTATGCCCGCCGGGCGGAATTGCGCTCGAACTGCCTTTTGCCCCTGATGAAGAATTTTCGCTGGAGCGTTTTCTACCAACTCGACCTGGAATCCACCGCCCGCGCCTTCGCCGCCACCAAGGAGAATTTGCCCGAATTGCCCTTCGATCCGCAGGATGATCCGATGCAGCAATTGCACGATCAGATGTTCCGCTCCGCCGTGCTGCGCCATCGCGGCGACGCCGCCTGGCAAGAATTCGAGGCCGGCGCCTTTGCGCGTCTGCGCGAAATGATCGCCGGGGAAGCGCAGCTTTCCCCCGCCGCTCCCAGCCGAAATGTGCTGGACGACCAGATTGTTTGGGCGCGCAGTCCGGTGCGCCTGGACCTGGCCGGCGGTTGGACCGACACGCCGCCGTATTGCATCGAATATGGCGGCAACGTGCTCAATCTGGCGGTGGACATCAACGGCCAGCCGCCCGTCCAGGTGTTTGCCAAACTTTGCGAGCGGCCTGAATTGGTGGTGCGCTCCATTGATCTGGGTGTGGAGGAGCGCATCCGGACCTACGCCGAATTGGAAACCTACGCCCAGCCGGGCAATCCTTTTGCCCTGGCCAAGGCCGCCCTGGCCCTGGCCGGGTTTTTGCCGCGCTTCCATGCCGGCGGCGGATTCGCCTCGCTGGCCGGGCAATTGGCTGAATTTGGCGGCGGCATTGAATTATCGCTGGTCGCGGCCGCCCCCAAGGGATCGGGCCTGGGCACCAGCAGCATTTTGGCCGCGTCGGTCCTGGCCGCCCTGAGCGATTTGTGCGGACTGGGGTGGGATCGCAACGTCCTGTTTGCCCGCACGCTGGCGCTGGAACAAATGCTCACCACCGGCGGCGGCTGGCAGGACCAGGCCGGCGGCATCTTCGGCGGCATCAAACTGATTGAGACGGCGCCCGGCCTGGCGCAGAAACCGACCATCCGCTGGCTGCCCGATCAACTGTTCGGCCC
Source organism: Verrucomicrobiota bacterium (assembly GCA_049514835.1). Classification (GTDB taxonomy): domain Bacteria; phylum Verrucomicrobiota; class Verrucomicrobiia; order Limisphaerales; family Palsa-1400; genus JBEKOF01. Next base: position 2,599 of record JBEKUQ010000092.1, read on the forward strand.
GAATTACGTCAATCGGTCCATTCTTCTCTACTACACCGGCATCACGCGGATAGCCAAAAACATCCTGGCTGAAATCGTGCGCGGCCTGTTCCTGAACTCGCCGGCGCGGCTGGAAACCATCGCGCAGATCGGCGCCAATGCCTCCTTGGCCGGCGCGGCCATCCAGAAGTGTGATTACGAGATGCTCGTGGCGGCGGTGCGCGCCAGTTGGGAATTGAACCAGCAATTGGACTCCGGCACCAACCCGCCGGAAGTGCAAGCCATCTTGGACGCAATCCAGCCTTATCTCGCCGCCGCCAAACTGCTCGGCGCCGGGGGCGGCGGTTATCTTCTTATCTTCGCGCGCGACGAAGCCGCCGCCGCCAAAGTCAAACAAACCCTCACCGCGCGGCCTCCCAACCCCCGCGCCCGTTTCGTGGATTTTTCCCTTTCCCAAACCGGCCTGCAAGTCACCCGAAGCTGAGTTTTATGCCTCCGAGTTCTTAGTTAGGCCGGCACCAATTCGATCTTGATTTTACGCCCCAGCGCACGCGCCGCCTTGCCGAGCGTGGAGATCGTCAGGGAAGGATTGGAGGCGTCGAGCAGCCGGTCCACGGCGGCACGGCTTGTCTTCATGCGCGCGGCCATTTCCGCCTTCGTGATTTCGTTCATCACAATCAATTTTTCTAGCTGGAGCGCCAGCGCTTTCTTCATGGCCAGTTCCTCAACTTCTTCCAACATGTCTTCTTCTTTAAGGAAATCCCGAAAGTCACTCCCGCGATGGATTCTTTTCTTCATAGGCTTGCATGTATTCTTTCTTTCGTTTTCTTGCCAATGCCAGTTCCTCCACCGGCGTTTGTTGCCGCTTTTTAATGAACCCGTGCAGGAGCACAATTTCTTGGTCCACCACGGCAAACAGTGTCCGCGCGATGCGGTTTTGCAGCCGCGAGCGGATTTCCCAGATGCCCTCGGAGAGATGATCCACCAGTGGCTTGCCGACCGGCCAGGCGTACTGGACAGACAAAATGTCCGCGCCGATCCTTTTGCGCTCCTCTCTCGGCAGGCTCCTGAGCCATTTGCGCACCGGCTCTTGGCCAGTGCCGGTCTTGTAAAAGACCACATTGAGCGGGCGTCCAGCGTTCATCCGCAATCCAATGTATCAAAAATGGTGCATTTGTCAACCGGTGGAAAGATTTTCCCAGGGCGTTGCATTTGGCCAATAACCTCCCGTCACAAGTTTCGGCGGCGTCCATCCCTGCCCACCTTTTTCACTATTCACTATTCGCCATTCGACTTGCTCCCTGCTACCTTCCGCCCCATGGAAATTCCGCCGCCGCCGCCGCCCGCCGCTCCCAGCCTGATCGAGGCCTCGGGGCTGACAAAACTCTACGGCGATTTTCCGGCCGTCACCGATCTTTCCTTTTCCGTGCGCGCCGGGGAAGTCATCGGCCTGGTCGGCCCCAACGGCGCGGGCAAAACGACCACGCTGCGCTGCCTCTCCGGCATCATCCCGCCCACCCGCGGCGCGGTGCGAATCTGCGGCCACGCCATGGGCCAGGATCCCATCGAAGCCAAGCGCAGCCTGGCTTTTTTTGCCGATGAACCGCGTTTGTTTGAATACTTGACGGTCGCCCAGCATCTCACCTTCACCGCCCGGATTTACAACGTGGCCGATTACCAGGACCTGGCCCGCGGCTTGCTGGAGGAACTGGAGATCGCCGGCCAGGTGGACAAGCTGCCCGGCGAATTGTCGCGCGGCATGAAGCAAAAACTGGCCATCGCCTGCGGCTTTCTCCACTCGCCCCGCGCCATTTTTTTCGATGAACCCCTCACCGGCCTCGATCCCCTCGGCATCCGCCGCATGAAAGACTCCATTCTGAAGCGGGCCGCCGCCGGGGCGGCCATTTTGATCAGCTCGCATTTGCTTCATCTGCTGGAGGAGGTTTGTTCGCACGTCCTGATTCTCAAGGACGGACGAAAAATTGTTGACGGGAGCATGGCCGAGGTGCGGCAGAAGTTTTCCGAAGTGCCGGCCGGCGCCAACCTGGAGGAGATCTTCTTCCGGGCGACGGGCGAAACCAAAGGACCGTGATGGGCCGCGCCTTGTTCTATTACGAATGGCATTCGCGCTGGAACCGGCTCTGCGCCCGGTTGCGCCGGCTGCGGCAGCCGAAATACCTTTTCGGCGCGGTGGCGGGCGGGCTTTATTTTTACTTCTATATCTTCGGCGCCTGGTTCCGCGGGAGAGCGCCCGGCGCGGCGGCGTCCATGCTCGCGCCGGAACACCGCTTTTTGCTGGCCTCGGCGGGGGCGTTGGTCTTGTCGGTCGTGCTCCTGCTCATGTGGATCATCCCCCACGAGCGGGCCGCCCTGATGTTCTCCGAGGCGGAGGTCGCGTTTCTTTTCCCCGCGCCCGTCGCACGGCGCACGCTGCTTCATTTCAAGCTGCTCAAATCCCAGGGCGCGATCTTGTTCAGCGCCCTTTTCATGTTGCTGATTGGACGTTGGGGCGGTGGAAATTATTTGTTCCATTACATCGGCTGGTGGGGGCTGCTTTCGCTGATCAACCTGCACATGCTCGGTAGTTCCTTCGCGCGGACGATGCTGCTGGAGCACGGCATTTCCAACTGGCGGCGCCGGCTCTTTGTCCTGGGCGGCGTCGGGTTGGCCGCCACCGGCGTCATCCTCTGGGCGCGCCAGGCCCTGCCGCCGCCGCCCGATCTTTCCGGCGATTGGCATTTTTCCGTCCTGAGCGGCTACGCCGAACAGCTTCTCAAATCCGGCCCGCTGCCCTGGTTGCTGGCGCCGTGTCGGTGGGCCGTCGCTCCGCTCTTTGCGGGCGGCGCCAGGGAATTCTGCCTGGCCCTTGTCCCGCTCCTGGCCATGATCGGCCTGCATTATTGGTGGGTCATCCGCGCCAATGTCGCCTTCGAGGAGGCCTCGGTTGAATTGTCCCGCAAATTCGCCGAACGGATCTCGGCGATGCGTTCCGGCAACTGGCACGCCATGCACAAGCCCAAAAAGGGCAAGCGGCCGCCTTTTGTATTGCGGCCCCAAGGATGGCCCGCCGTCGCCATTTTTTGGAAGAATCTCATCAGCGCCGGCCAGTTCTTCACCGGCCGCTCCTGGTTCTTTCTCATTTGGATCACCGTTGTCGCCGGCGTGATCCTGCGCTCTGGCGGACGCCATGCCGGCAGCGGCGTCGCCCTGTCCATCCTGGCGTTTTCCCTCGCCATGATGTCCCTCCTCTACGGGCCGCAAATCTTGCGCCACGATTTCCGGCAGGATTTGCGCGGGGCCGACATCTTGAAACTCTATCCCATGTCCGGCTGGCCGATGGTGCTGGGCGAAATCCTCGCTCCCGCCGCCATTCTGGCCGGGGCGCAATGGGTGCTGGTCCTGTTCGCCTTCCTGTTTTGTCCCGCCAGCTTTGGCGGCGGGCCCGCCCCGGCCGCGTTGCGCGTGACGGGCGCGTTGGCCGCCGCCTTGGTGATGCCGTGCGTGGATTTCATCGCCCTTCTCCTGCCCAACGCCGCCGCGCTCATCTTTCCCGCCTGGGTGCAGTTGGGCAAGGACACCCCGCGCGGCTTTGAAACGATGGGGCAGCAATTGATCCTCATCTTCGGCCAGATTATAGTCTTGACTCTGACGATGTTGCCGGCGGCGGTGGCCGGGGCGGTGGCGTGGATTGCCGCCTGGTGGCTCTTCGGCAAGGTGCCGGCCTTGGCGCTGGCCTCGGCGGCGCTGGCGGTGGCGGCCGTCCTGGCCGCCGAGGCCGCCGTGGGCGTGCATCTCCTGGGCAAGGCCTTTGACCGTTTCGACTGGAGCGAAGGCGCCCTGGACTGAGCGCGCGCGCCTAGTGCAGCTGCGACCCTTGATGTCCGGTTTGAGCCGTTTGACTCCTCAACGTGAAACGATTTTTCGCCACGTGCTATTCTCCATCAATGCGATTCGTTCCGTGGCTTGAATTCACGAGATAACCGTTGCGCCTCTTCAATTTGGGAAGGGGTCATTCGCAATTCGATACTGGCACGCCCCTTCTTCGCATTTTCGTCGCCTTGCGCCGCCGCGAGATTCCACCATTTGTATGCCTCCACATAATCAACTGGCACCCCGCGGCCGTAGGCGTAGGCAAAACCAAGATTGCATTGCGCGTTTGCCCAATTTTGATCGGCGGCCTTACGCTCCCATTTCAACCCTTCGATCTCGTCCTTCGTGACGCCGACCCCATTCAAATAGCATGTAGCCAAGGCGTCTTCAGCCACGGCATTGTCCTGGTTCGCGGCCTTGCGGTAGCAACTCACGGCTTCAGCATCGTTCTTAGCCACCCCACTGCCATGCTCATAGCAAGTGCCAAGCATGACTTGAGCCTTGGCGAAATTCTGATCGGCACCTTTGCGAAACCATTTGACTGCTTCCATCTCATTTTTCGTGGCACCATTGCCAAACAAATAGCTGTTCCCCAGGTTGACTTGGGCTTGGGGGTCACCTTGGTCGGCGGCTTTGCGAAACCATTTCACTCCTTCCGTCTCGTCCTTCGCAATTCCTTCGCCTGTATGGTAGTGCCAGCCCAAGGCGGTTTGGGCTTGGGCGTTGTTCTGTTCGGCGGCACTACGAAACCACTTCACTGCCTCAATATCATCCTTCGCCACGCCTCCACCACTCTCATATAAGACAGCAAGGTTGAATTGGGCAATAGCATCACC
>JBEKUQ010000093.1:0-7269 GCA_049514835.1 Verrucomicrobiota bacterium
TATGATATCCATGTTCACTTGAAAGGTCAGGGCCTTGCTCAACTTGGTTTGGAAGCCGGCAGCCGTGTCCGTGGTGATGTTCAGCACTGTGGAGCGGAAGGCCAGCACGCTCAACACCACGGGCGCCAGCGAATAAAGGTGGCTGTCCTTCACCTCACGGAGGCTCCCGTTGAGGAGGGCCTTGGACCAGTTCTTGGTCAGGGCGAGCCAATTGGTATTGCCCTTGCCGCCGAAGGACTGGTCCTTTTGGTTTACACTGGACGATAGCCGGTAGAGAGCCATCAGCTTGTAGCTGTTGGCGTCCACAAACACCGTCAGATTGGTATTGCTTGGGTCGGAGGTGTAGTAACGCGCAAATAGAGCGGTCACCTGGGCAAACTCATCCGTCTCAATTAATTTCTTGACAAGCGCGGTGCCGTTGGTCCCGGGGCTTTGCCCAAACGACTTCAATTCCGATGCGGCACTGACCATCCGGCCAACCGCGTCGTTCTCCTTGGCGAATAGATTCGTGATGTATCGGCCAATGGCCAACTGGGCCGGGGGATTGGTCGTGGCGCAGGACCAGGGATAGTCCGGCGGCGGCGGCGGAACATTGGTGGCGTTCTTCATCAGCGCCTTGATATCGTTGGTCGCTTGGGCATAAGCCGCTTTGGCCTTGGGCAGTTGCGCGGCCACGAACGCCGCCCATTGCGAGTCTGAGGGATCCGTCACGCTCGCACTGCTGAAATGAAAGAGCGTGGTGGAAAGACTCCCCCCTTGATTGGTGGTTTCGACAAACTGCAGCCCGCTGCCATCCGCTCCAGCCATCAGGAGGGCGGCATACGGTCCGAGCGGGCCAGGGGGAGTGACCGTGAGCGTCACGCCATCGCAGAATTGAAGGCCATCCGGCTCCAGCGAAACCCCGTTCGTAATCGGAACGAGGGACTGGCTGGCATTCCCCGGGGCAAAGGGCGTCATTGTGATGCTTTCCGGCTCGGTCAAGGCGTCGCCCGGAATATCCAAAGTCCAGATCCAACCGGCCGCATTGGTCACACTCAAGCTCACGGGAGCGCTGCCCGCGCCAACGACGAGCGAGCCGGCGTGGCCGGCGTCGGGAGTGAATGCAACATTGCCAAGAAACTCAACGCCGCCGTCGGCCATGGTGAAGGTGCCCGCCTCAAAGCCGGCGGATTGCGCGCTCGTGTTCGTGAGATAGAAATAGCCCGAACTGGGTGACGTAAAGAACAATTGGCCGTTGCACTGGCCGCCGCCGGAACCATCCAGATACGTTAAGAAACCACTGTTGTCGCCGCCGTTGGTGTAGCTGTAAGTGCCGGCGCCGCTCGAGGCCCCCGGCCCGCCAACTAGTTGGTAGCTCAAATCATTGGCGCCGGCCAGCCACTGGCCGATGCCGTTGCTGGCCAGCGGCAAGGCGCCTTCATGGATCGTCAGGTTCAGGGTCTTGTTGGTCAGGTCCTCCGGCGCGAAGGCCGTGCCGCCGATCCAAGCGCGGAAGAAGCGCGCGCCGCTTCCGGCCGCGTCGCTGAAACCGGCGGTCAATTCGGTGAGGGCTACGTTCTGCCAGGGCTGCCAGTTTGCCAAGTCGGTCGTGGCATCAATCTCATAGACGAACCCGGGCTGGCCGCTCAGCCAACTTTGGAATTGTCCGCCGGCCAGGATCGGCAGGAACAAATCCGGCGCCCTTGCCTCGGCGTCGGTGGCCGCGGTGAACGTGCCAGTCTGAAAACCCGCTGAATTGGTCAGCGAGATGGCCCCATTGGTTGCCGAGGCGAATGACAGGTTGATGGAAATCCCGGGACCGGATTCCACATCCACCAAAATCGCCGCGCCCTCGCTTGGGCTGACTTTGGAATAGCTGTAGAGTCCCGCAGTGAGCGGACCGGCGCGGCCAAGCACGGTGTAATGGGCGCCGGCCACGGAGGTGAAAATCCGGTAAACACCGTTGGTGACAAACGGCGCCTCGCCGCTGACGACGGTCACGGTCAACATGGAATTGCCCAGCGAATCCGGAGCGGCGGCCTGCGCGGATGCACGAAAACATGCTGCCAACCACACGGCCAGCAATAGCGAAAACAAGAGCCGCATCTTCATGGCATGGCATCCTTTATTTGATTTACGTCCGGCGCAGATTCTGCCGATTCCGGCGAAAATGGCCAAAAACGCGGGTTTTGTCAAATGTTTTTTTCTGCAAAAGCGTGTCACGGGCGCATCTTGATACCACCACCACGCGATTCTTCTCCCTTCTCCACAAACTTGCGCAGGAGGGCGCCGGGGAGAGGCTGCATTGGTAGGGACGCCTCGCCGAGGCGTCCGGAAGTTCATGGGCAGGGGTTCCCTCCATCCGTCGGTGGTTGTGTCAAGATGCGCCCACGTGTCACCCGTAGTTTGGTTCGCTTTTTAGTTGCAGGGTAATTGGATGCAACATGAGCACCCTCTGCCCGCCCGCCGCCGCGATCTCCAACGCCCGCCGGGCCGATTCCGGCACCTGGACCACTATTTCACTGACTCTCTCCGGCCCCTCCGCCACCAACCTCACAGTTTGGCAATCCCCACCTTGATGGCGTAGCGGATCAGGTCCGCCTGCTTGTGCAGGTTCAACCTCGCCATCATCTGGTTCCGGTGAACATGGACAGTATTGACCGACAGCCCCAACAGGTCGGCGATTTCCTTGCTGCTTTGCCCTTCGGCTATCAGTTGCAGCACTTTCCTCTCCTGGCCGGTCAGCGCAACCGGCGCCTCTCCGCGCTTCCGCATTCCCTTTTTTCCCTGGACCGCCGTCTCCACCACAAAATGGGCCACGCTTGGACTGAGATAGTAGCGCCCGGCGTGGACTTCCGCCACGGCATCAACCACGTTTCGTGTGGCTGTCTCCTTCGTCAGGAATCCCCGCGCCCCGGCCGCCAACGCCTCTTCCACTACGGCACTCGTGTCATGCAGGCTCAACACGATAATCTTCGCGCCCGGGAGCCTCCGGAGCAGTTCTCGGGTCGTTTCGATCCCGTTCATTCTCGGCATGGTGATGTCCAGGATGAATACATCACATCGCTTCGTCCGCGCCATCTCCAGAACCTCCATGCCGTCGGAAGCTTCCCCCACCACCACGATGTCCTCGCCGCTCCTTTCAATCGTCAGCCGCAGCCCGTCCCGCACCACGGGATGATCATCGGCGATGATGACGCGAATGCTCATGGCCGTCTCCTCCTGCGCTCATGAACTTCCAACGGGCGGACACTTCGCCCGTGCGCTTTTCGCCGTTCCCTCCCCCGCCGTGACGCCTGGCGTCCCCGGCCCCGCCGCCGCAAGCGACAGGCTCACCCGAATCGTCGTTCCATTGCCCTGCCTGGACTCCAAAGCGAAATCTCCCCCGGCGGACGCGGCCATTTCCCGCATGATGCGCAGGCCCAACCCTGGCCTGGCCTGCCCCCGGCGCCCAGCCGGATCGAATCCCTTTCCATTATCACGAATGGTCAGCCTGATGTTCTCTCTCGTCCGCCCGAGATGGATGTCCACTCGTCTCGCCTGGCCATGCCGGATGGCATTGGTCAGCGCCTCCTGGGCAACTCGGAACAGGATCGTGGCCGCCTCCGCTGGCACGCGGCGCCCCTCCAGCCTGTCGCGGAAGCGAATCCGCGTCCCACTGCGCTTCGTTATCCGGGAAAAATGCTGCCTCAAGGCCGCGCCCAGTCCGAGCAGATCCAGTTCGGGCGGCCGAATCTCAATGGCCAGATCCTTCAGGCCGGCCACCGACTTGGCGAACAGCTCCCGCGTCCGCTTTAACCACCGCAGCGCCTCTCTGGGTTTCTCGCAGTTCAAATCCTTTTCCATCACGTCAAAATAGGCCGAAATCCCCACCGCCAACGATCCCGCGTCCTGGTGCAAAACCGACGACACCTGTCTCCTTTCTTCCTCTCGCGCCGCGACAATCTCCTGAGACAATATCTGCATCCTCTGCTCCGCCTCCTTGCGCTCGGTAATGTTGCTGAACACCGCGATAAAGCTTCCCATCTTCGGACAATACGCGGAGATGGAAAACCACCTCTTCAAAGACTTGAGGTAGATTTCAAACCGCTCCGGTTGGCCGGTTCGGGCCACCCGCCCATACCGCTCCAATAACTCCGGATCAAGCCGGTGCCAGCCCGGCATGACTTCCTCCCCTTTGCGCCCGACGACGTTCCTGAGCCCCGTTAATCTCTCGAACGCTTGATTCACCTCAAGATACATGAAGTCCTTTGGCTGGCCCTTCTTGAACAGCATCCGGCAATAGGCAAAACCCTCCATCATGTTCTCGAAGAGCGAACGGTAGCGCATTTCGCTTTCCTGCAGCATCTTCTCCTCTCGTTTATGCTCAGTGAGGTCCCGCATTATCTTGGATACACCCACCGCTTTCCCCGTCGCATCCCGAATCGGTGAAAGCGTGAGCGACACCGGCACCGGCCTTCCTCCCTTCTTGAGCCGGACGGTTTCGAGGTGTTGCACCCGCTTGCCTTTCCGCACCTTATCCAAAATAGCCGCTTCCTCTGCCTTGCGGTCTTCAGGGATGAGCAGCGCGATATTCTGTCCGATGACCTCCTCCGCGCGGTAGCCAAAGGTGCGCTCCGCCGCCGGGTTCCACGTCTGGATCCGTCCGCCAAGATCTTTGCTGATAATCACATCTTCGGAGGACTCGATAATCGCCGCCGCCAGCCGAAGCTCCGCCTCCGCCTGCTTGCGCTCCGTCACGTCTTGGGCCAGCCCGGCAATGCGATAGGGCCGGCCCCTCTTATCGCGCACCAAAAAGCCGCGCGCCAGGATCCAACGGATCGTTCCGTCGGGACGCACAATCCGGTATTCGTGCGTGAACCGTCCGCCGCGGTCCCGCGCCATCTCCGCCTCGACTCTGGGCCGGTCCTCGGGATGGATGGCCTCCAGCCAGCTCCCCGGATGGCGCAACAGACTCTCGCAACTCCGGCCCCAGATGTCCTCATAACTGCGGCTGACGTAAAACACCTGCCGCTGGTCCGCCGAGGCCAGCCAGAACACCTCCTCTATGTTCTCCGTCAACTGTCGGAAAAGTTCCGCCCGTTCCCGGAGCGTCCGATCCAACTGCAATTTCACCGTGGTTTTTACGCCGGTCCTTTCTCACGGCACGCGGCCAGTTCACTGCCCCCGGGGTGATCTCCTCGTCCCGGCTCATCAGGCGGCGTTTCCATTTGTGCTATGGACTTGTTCAGCCATGGCTGTCTCATAAAAACTTGACAATGGCATCCTCACCAGCTTGCGTCAACAATTTCTTGCAACCTTCCATTTTCCATTTTGCATTTGCCCCATGCCCGCCGCCTTTTGACCACCCATCGTATCCCATTGGTTTGCAACCACATACGCCATAACCAGCCGCCTTTCCCTCATGGCCCCCGCCTCGCCTCTACCCCCTGCCGCTCCCCTCCTACAGTCAGGATATGCCATGTTTATCGCGATCTTTCCTGATCCGCCTCCCCCCGCCCCGCTGCTGCGTCAATATCATTTTCATCATTTGGCCGATCCATTTCAAAAACAATTCGTCCTGCCTTTGAACAGAAGCGGCCCTTCGGCCATCCAACAAAACAGGCCTCATGTTGATGGCTGGCAGCCCTGCGTTGGCAACAACCCCGGCCGGGATCATCTCCCGCGGGAACAAGCCCGCGGCGCTGCCCGCCGGCAGCGGAAACGCAATGGCTTGACGCGCCGCCCACCGTGTGCGAAACTTTTGTTGGTGTTTGCGTGCGAGTTGTGGAGACGCGAGGTGGCCGCAACCTCCGCCCAACCACCCATTGTTGACCAGCCCGGGCCTGGCGGCCGCCGCCGGCGCGGCGGCAACGAACAAGGGCGACGCAGCAGTTGTCCGCAAGTTTTTGCATTGAGGCCACTCAAATGGCCGGGGAAGAAACTTCGCCAGGCCTTTGAACCCGCTCCGCCGGCAAGGAGAAGAAAATCAAAAAAGGAACCGGGTAGTTTTGAACTGAAAGAAGCAAACCTCGAGCAGCAAGTGCATGGCGCAGAAGAACCCGAAGCAAAAGCAAGACCGGCACTGCCAATTTCCGGGGCGCGGGCGAGGCGTCATCGGACGAATCCAATAGACAACCTGGCTCGACGGGCCACCCCGCCTGGAGCCGCAAACGAAAGACAAAAATGATAACAAAAAATAACATGGCCATGACCAAAGCAGCGCCGGCGAACCGACGAAGGCAAACCTTCTCTTTCGCCGCACCCACCGCAAAAAATGTCCAGTTGGCAGGCGATTTTACGCATTGGCAGAAACAACCCATCAACCTGCAGAAGGGCGCGGACGGCATCTGGCGGATCACCCTGGAGCTTTCGCCCGGCGAGCACCACTACCGGTTCCTGGTGGATGGCCAATGGCGGGACGACCCGGAATGCGGCCAGTACCAGCCCAACCCTTTCGGCAGCAAAAACGCCGTTCGTCAAGTCGCCTGAGCTGACTCGGACTCGCGGCCGGTTGCCAGCCCGAAGACCGGCAGTCGCCCGGCATGCCCAAAATGGATTACATGCTTGACCTTCACCCAGGGCAGCGCGGCCAGCCATTCAGGAAGGAACGAAAGCCTGCGGGCTGAAATCGTATGCGAATCGCCATGTTCTCCTGGGAAACGCTGCATTCCCACGCCGTGGGCGGCATTGCGGCGCATGTCACCGAATTGGCCGCGGCCTTGGAGCGTCGCGGCCACGAGGTGCATGTCTTCACCCGGCCCGGCTACGGAGGTGGGAGTGTCAGACGGATTGACGGCGTGTGGTACCACTATTGCCCGCACGGCCTCTGCCGCGGCATCGTGGATGAAATCCAGGAGATGTGCCGCTCCTTTGTCTGGCACTTCTTTCAAACCGAGGATTACATCGGCCATTTCGATGTGGTTCATGCGCACGATTGGCTGGCGTCCAACGCCATGGTTTGGATCAAGCAGGCGCGGCGCGATCATCGCGCCGTGCTGACCATGCACTCGACGGAGTATGGGCGGGACGGCAACCACTTCTGGGGCGGCACCCCGGCCCGCATTCGCGACCACGAACGCCACGGCACCTACTGCACCGACCGCGTGATTGCGGTGAGCGCGGCGCTCAAGAAGGAGTTGATGTGGATGTACAACCTGCCGGATTGGAAATGCTGGGCCATTCATAATGGCGTGCCAGTTCACAAGTTCGACGGATACCTTGATCCCGCCAGTGTGAAACGCCGCTACGGCATCGGTCCGGTGGATCCCACCGTCCTGTTCAGCGGCCGGTTGTGTGTGCAGAAAGGGC
>JBEKUQ010000094.1:0-7245 GCA_049514835.1 Verrucomicrobiota bacterium
CCCGCCGCGCCGCCGACTCCGCCCAACCCCGTCTCTCCACCCTCCAAAACCGCCCGTGAAGACGCTCCAGCCCCCATTCCGCCTCAGAGGCCTGGCATGTCAAGCAACCGACAAGCCGCTGGACATCACGGCAACGCCGGTGAATAGTTAAACCAGAAGCCAACCAAAGGAAAAATATGATCGTCAAATGTTCCTGCCAGAATTGCAACGGACACATCGAATTTGAAACGCAGGGCTTTCAACCCGGCACGCGCTCGGAATGTCCGCACTGCAAAATGGAAACCGTGCTTTTCATCCCCAACACCATCACGGCCAAGCAGCGCGTCAAAGCCCACCTGGGTCTCATCCGTTCAAATTCCGCTTACCCGGCCATCCGCTTCATGATCAACATTTGCGTCCTGTTGTCAATTATATCCATAATCTTCCTCACCCCCACGGTTTGGGCCAAGGCCAAAGGGCTTGATCTGGCCCCTTGGAAAGTGCCGATCGTCACCATCATGCTGGAAGGGCTGGCCATTGCCGCGGCTTTCGCCGTTCAACAATCCATTTTTAGTGTCATTGACATCGCCGACACGCTCCTCCACGAACATTCCAAGAACAAGTTTTGAGCAGGTCCTTTTATCGGGCACGCCTGTTTCGGCGGCGTGAGGAAAGCGTCGAAGCCCGAAAATGAAAAGTGCCGGCGGCCGGTAGGCGCCCTCGCCGGCCACTCTATTCTCCATTCTCCATTCTGCATTCTGCATTCTGCATTTCCCACGCCCCGCTCTCAAGCCTGGTCCAGCTTGCGCAAGGCAAACGCGCAGGCGCCGACGGCCACCGCCTCGCTCGTGCCCAGGCGCGACATGCCGACTCCAAGGCGCGCCTGCGGATCGTATTTCAGCTTGCGCTGGCTGCCTGGAACCGTCACCTCCCGCGTCTGGCCCTTGAGGAACTGGGCCAACTGCTCCTGCTCTTCCAGATTGAAGGCCACCTGCACCAGCCGGCGATATTGATTGCCCTTCGGTCCGGTGTAAGTGCTGTTCAATTCATCCACCAGCGCCGGCAGGAACAACGGCCACGCCCCCGACACCCCGCCGCCGACCACCGCCAGGCCGTCCAGCAGCGTCAGCGCGTTGCCCATGGCGTCGCCCACCACTTCTCCCAGGCGCCGGAAGGCCTCGGCGGCCGCTTCCTTGTTGCCCGGCTGTTGGCCGCGCGCGATGTCGAAAATGACCCTGGGTTCCGGCGCCTGGTCGAAGGCGGTGCCGGTCTTTTCCGCGTACACGCGCCGCACCGCGCGGATGCTGGCGCCCTCCTCGGCGTTCATGCCGGGAGCCAGTTTGTTGCGCAACAGCCACACTTCGCCCGCCATCGAATTGTCGCCCAGATACAGTTCGCCGTCGCGCGCGATGCCGCCGCCAAAACCGGTCCCCAGCGCCACGCCAAAAAGATTCTTGTAACGCTTCGGGCTGCCCGCCTTCGCCAGCAACCCGTTGACATAAGGCAAAAAGCCGGCAATGGCTTCGCCATAAACGAACAGGTCGCCGTCGTTGTTGATGAACACGGGGATGCCGAATTTATCCTCCAACATCGGCCCCAGGGCGATGCCGCCGCGGAACGCCGGCAAATTGCCCAGGTCGCCGATGATGCCATTGGGATAATCCGCCGGGCCGGGGAAGGCGAAGCTGATGGCCGCGGGCGGTTGCGGGCATTGCTGCTTGACCTGCGCAAAGCCCTCCGCGATGTTGCCCAGGCAGCGCTTCAGGTTGTCCCCGTTCGAGGGCAGGGCGACGGTTTTCGTCACCGCCTGGTTGCCGCGCATGGCGGAAAAACGGAAATTCGTTCCGCCCGCGTCCAGCGTCATGACGATTCGTTGATCTGGGTCGTGGTTCATGGTGATGGAAGTCTGGCTCAGACCGTGGCCGCCGGTGATGGGACGGGAGGTGCGGGTTTTTTGCTCCCCTTGAGCGAAAGCAGCAGCAGGTAGGCGAAGCAGGCCGCCGGAACGACGAACGCCACGGATTTCATGCCATTATCCAGCAACCCGCCCATCAGCAGTGGAACCACCGCGCCGCCGGAGATGGCCATGCACATGAGTCCGCTGAGTTCATTGGCGCATTGCGGTTTCTCTTCCACCGTGATGGAAAAGAGCATGGGCCAGATGTTGGCGAAGCCCAGGCCCGCCGCCACCACGCCCGCCAAGGCCAGGGACTGTGCTCCCGCCATAAGTGCCAGGCCGCCCAGCAGGCCCAGCATGGCAGATAGACAAAAACACATGCGGGCCGTCATCACCGCCAGGAAGGCGCTGCCGAGGAGCCGGCCGAGGGTGAGCATGAGGTAAAACAGGGTGGGACCGTACGTATTGGCGGCATCCTTATCCATGCCGAAATTCTGTAGCGTGGGCTTGAGAAAACGCCCCATCGAAACCTCGGCTCCGACGTAGAGGAAAATACCGATCACCGCCAACGCAAAGACGGGTTCCTTAAGAAGTCCCAACGAGGATGCAATGCTGGGCGGCGCCTCCACCTTGGTTTCCTGGACTTTCAAAAAGGCAACCGCCACGAAAGCCAGAATCATCAGCACGCAGACCAGAGGAAAGGCGCCACGGAAGCCCATGCTGTGGAAAAACGCGACGGAAAGAATGGCCGTCACGATGAAAGTGGAGGCGGTGCTGCCGATGCCCTTGATGCCCTGCGCGAAGGCCAGATTGCGGCTGTATTTTCCTTCCGCGCTCACATCGCGCATGATCGGATTGCCCGCGACCTGAAGCAAAGTCGTCCCCACTCCCAGCAAAAAGATGCACCCGAGCAGGACCGGGAAAGCCGGCTGTTGAAAGGACGGGATCACCAGCGCCGCCGCGTTGAGTCCCAGGCCAAGGAGCAACAATTTCTTCTTGCCAATGCGCGCCGCCACCACGCCGCCCGGCACGCTAAAAACCGCAAACGCGATGAACACGGCGAACGACACCAGCGTGGAATTCACATTGTTAAGCTGGTACGCGTCTTTCACCGCGTCAGAATTAGGCCCCATGGCGTCAGCCAGGCCCATCAAGAAAAAGGCCAGAAATATCGGAAGCGTCTTTAACTTCATTGTTGGTCCTTTCCATACGTTGTTCCGATTGGCGGCCTCATTCCTCGGGTTCAGTCGCGCACACTAGCACGCCCGACCCGCGCCGCCACTCCAAATTTCACGCGCCCCAGCCGGCCCGCCTCCGGGCTCACGCACGGACCACCCCCTCGTTTTCTGAGTCAGTCTTCATTTATCATCCATAACTTGTCATTTATAATATTCCCGCTCCTCCGCCGTCCGTTCCAGCGTGTCGTAGAGCGGCGCCGCCGGCGACGCCTTCCCGGCCGCCTCCGCCACCGTCACCGCCATGATCCGGATGTTCGCGTTGTTCGGCAGCGTCAACGTCCTCGCCCCCGCTGGAATCTCCAGCTCATAGGCAAACAGATACGAATATGAATACGCCACCGTCGAACCGTCCGCGATATGATGATGCGAGGCATACCACGCCACCGGCGCCCGCTTGGTGTAACCCGGCACCAATCCCGTCATCGTCGTCACCGTCCTCACGCCCCCGCCCCCGCGCCGCGCGCCCGAAGCCACTGCTTCCTGCCGCGTTGACCACAGCCGGTCGTCCCACTGCCCGATAAAGCCGCCCCAGTTCTGAATCGCCAACCGCGTCGTTTGCTCCCCCACTTTGAACACCGCCGTTTGATCCTGGTAACCCCCCAACTGCTCTCCCCCTGGCGCCGCCGCCGCCGCCAGCAAATACACCCGGTTATAATTCCCGCCCGGCAACGGGATCGTCTGCCCCTGCGTTTCCACCGCGTTGGGCTTGCCTTGCTCGACCGGCCCCAGCTCAAAACGAATCCCGTTGTAAAACAATTCCTTCGGCAACAACTCTCCCGGCAACGCGTTCCCAACGTCGTCAAATCCAATCATGGCCTCCTTGCCGTGCAGGCTCGAAACCGACCGCGTGTACTTCAGCGCCACCGGCTCCCATTTCACCGCCGCCAATCTGGCCGCCGGCGCGGCCAGCTTCACCGCGAACGTCCGCGGCTGATACGCCGTAAAATCCGCCCGCAGTTTTCCATCCGCGATCACTGCCGGGCCAACCGGCTGTTCCTGCCCGTTGACCTCCCGCGCCTCCGCCACCGGGGCCGCGAAGCCAATCTCCACTCCGGCGTTGGCCTTGCCGTCCAATTCCACCAGGCGAATAATGATTTCGTCGCTCTCCTCCGCCTTCTTCAACGCCAGCACCCGCACCCGGCTCGTGTTCAAGTTCACCAGCGAAAAACTTTTGCCCAACGCCCCCGTGTGCTTCGCGCTCGCAAACGCCAGCAACGGCTGGTTCAACTGTTGCCCCTGCCAGTCCGTCTGCCCCTGCCGCCAGTCC
This sequence comes from Verrucomicrobiota bacterium, assembly GCA_049514835.1. Taxonomy (GTDB): domain Bacteria; phylum Verrucomicrobiota; class Verrucomicrobiia; order Limisphaerales; family Palsa-1400; genus JBEKOF01. Next base: position 4,382 of record JBEKUQ010000094.1, read on the forward strand.
CCCGCGTGCCCGGCCAGCCCGAAGACAAACTCATGATGCCCGAGGTCCTGCGTCCCCTGGTCCGGATAACCCCCGCGCGTGCCGGGCGTGCGCATCAGCGTCAAGCGCACGGTATGGTCGTCCGGCTTGTCCGACCCGTTCTTGCAATCCGTCAGCACCGTCGCCCCGTAGCTCCCGCCCGCGTCTGTCAAGTCTATCCACTGGTGCGACGCCACCTCGAACTGCCGCTCCGTCTCCGTCGGACGCCGGATCGTTCCCACGTCCCAGTTGTAGGTCGCCGTCTCGTTGCGCGCCGTCAGCGGGAAGCACGCCTTCAGGTTGCAATTGGTGCTTCTCCAGTCAATCACATTGAAAAACTCCACCCGCCCGCCCGCCGGGCCCGCCGCCAGCCGGATCGTTTGCGCGAACCTCGATCCCTCCGTTTCCCGCGTCACCTCCAGCGCCACCCGCGCCGGGCCGTTCTCCACCACGCGCATCTTCGCCTCCCCGCCCACCCAGGCGCGCGGCGGCGCGATTTCCTGGTCGTAATCCATGTTCCACGCCGGCCAGTTCCGCGGGTTGTCCGTCTGGATCGCCAGCCGGATCGGCGCCGACAGCAGCTCCTTGCCCAGCGCCTTGTCAAATATGCTCGACACGTCGCCGTTCCCGTCCGCCTGCACCCGGTAGCGCGCGTTCTCCAGCCAATTCTCCGTCGCCTTCAATTCCGGCGTCGCCGTTCCCGCCCGGCCCACCAGGCCCAATTGCACGTCATAGACGGCAAATCCCACCGCCGGCGCCGACGCGACAAACAGGATTTTCCCGTTCGACACCTGCGCCGGCGTTTCCTTTCCATCCGGCCCCACTACCCGCACCGACGCGGGCGGCGTGCCATCCGCCAAAAGCAGGTTCGCCCCCAGCACGACCTCCACCACGTCCTCCCGCGCGATGTTCAACGGATTATACACCACCACCGCCGTGCCCTGCGCCTGCGTATCCAGCCCCGACGCCACCCCCTCCGTCGCGCTGGTCAGCACGTCGGAAAACTGGTTCATCGCCAGCACGTCGTCATTCCAGACAAACTCGTAGGCCCTGGGCGTGGCCGTGCCGGGCAGAATGTCGTGCATCTGCCCTTCCAAAGTCAGCGTCCACGCGTCGTTCAAGCGCGGCTGCGGATAGGGCCGCGCCCCCAGCCAGGCCGCCGCCACCGAGGCCTTTTCCGCCGCCTCCGCCAACAGCTCCTTCTGCCGGTTCCAGCGCTTGCGGTACGTTTGCGACGTCAGCGATCCCGCCGAATGATTGATCAATTCCAAATCCCCCGTGTAATGCGGAAACCTAGAAAAATCCGGCTTCGCCGCGATCACGTCCAAAAACATCTGGTCCGCCTTAGACGAAACGATGTGGACCGGCCCGTCGCCCATCTGCACCGGCGTCTGGTCGGCGGCCGGTTCCGCCGGTGGGCCGCGTCTTCCTCCCGCCGACGGCGCCATCTTGCTCTTGTCAATCATCGCTTCCATCATCCGCACCGAATTGGCCGTCGGCGAGCCGCCCGTGTCGCCCGTCCCGTAATAATGGTAATCGGCAAAAATCCCGCTCGCCTGGCCGTCAATCTGGATTCTCCTCGGCCAATCCTGTTCTCCGCCGCGCCGCCCGCCGACCCCGGCGGCCGCCGGCGCGGGACTCTTCGTCAGGTCGCTGCCGATCGAACCGCCGTAACTTCCCGGATTCAGCGCCGCGATCACACTCTCTCCATCCGTGCCCACCCAGATGCCCACGTTGAACGGGATGCCTTCCGGCGTTTTTTCCGGCGAATCCGGCCCGCCCACCAGGGGCGCCGGCTGCCACGATGCGGAAAGCTTCTGCGTCGAGAAACCCTTGATCCCGCTGTGCGCCAAAATCGTCGGCAGCGACGCCGGAAAACCGAAGCAATCCGGCAGCATGAACTCCGCGCTGGCCTTGCCGAATTCGTGCCGGAAATACTCGTTCCCATAGAGCACCTGGCGGAAAATGGACTCCGCGCTCGGCGAGTTCACGTCGCACTCATCCACCGACGAACCGCAGGGAAACCAGCGTCCCGCCGCGATGTACTGTTTGAGCTTCGCGTAATCCTCCGGATAATACTCCTGGAACATCTTGTAGCGGAACGACCCGGAAAAATTGAAGACATAGCGCGGGTACTTTTCAATCAGCGCAAAATTATCCAACAACGTCTTCGCCAGGTATTCCTGGATCACCTGCGGATATTCCCAGCGCCATTCCGTGTCCAAATGCGCGTAGCCCACCAGATAAAGCGTCGGGTCCTTTTTTAAATCCGTGGCCGCCCCGCCGGGTTGCGCTGCCGCGCTCCCGCCCCACAGCCCCAGGGCCGCGGCGGCGGCAATCCCGGCAAAAGTGAGTTTCATCGCTTCATTCTTAATCTTGATCTTACTCATAATCTTAATCTCCTAAGTGTATTGGTCGCCAGATTTCTCACAACCGCCTCCTGCTTCATCGGTTCGAGGATACGGCCATGCCGGCCGCCTTCCTCCACCAACATGGCTGCCACGGGCCGATGAGTTCCCGGGGCGTCCTGCCGATGCTCCTTCAATGACAGATGACAGATTTTCAATGGCCAATTCTCAATAGTTCTGATACTGGGGCCAGGACAAATGACAGGGCGCGCCTTTCGCTCGCGCCCGGCCACCTGCCTCTGACGCGTTCTTCTCCTCGCACGGTCACGTTCTGCTGGCCGGGCCTGGCAAGGCGGCGGGCTTGGTCTTGATCTGTTTATGCACCTCGGCCAGCCATTCCTCGTTCAATTGCTGCACCGTTTTGCCCGTGTTGTCCACCCAGATGGCCGGCGAGTATTTCCGCTGCCGGATCGCGTCGCTCAATTTGGTGACGATGCC
>JBEKUQ010000095.1:0-7224 GCA_049514835.1 Verrucomicrobiota bacterium
CCTTTTACAACGCTGCCCTGATTTGCTTCCCGCCCCTTCCCCGCCAATCTGCGCGCGGGCGATTCCAAACCTGTAGCGGCGGTCTGGACCGGCGCGGAACTTCTTCATTCTGCATTTTGCATTTTGCATTTTGCATTCTGCATTTCCCCCAAGATCAGGCTGCGCACGCGCGCGGGCAAGACGGGCGGGCGCACCGATTCCATGCCCCAGCCCAGCAACACCTTGGCCGCCGCGCCGCAAACGCGCCCCTGGCACGGCCCCATGCCGCATCGGGTCTGCAATTTGGCGTCGCGCCAGTTCTGGTGCTGGCGCACCCGGCCCAAAGGGATGTCTTCGCAACGGCAGAGCAGCGTATCCTCCGCGGCCAGCGATTTAAGCTCCGGCCGCAAGGCAAAGGCGGAGGCCAGCGCGGCGCGGAACTTGTGCCAGGAGGCGCGCCGGACGAACAGGGCTTGCGCGCGGGCCGGCTGATGGCTCGCCGCGTAACCGGCGATCTGCCCCTCCACCAGGGCGCAATCCGCGCCGCCCACGCCCGTTGGTTCTCCGGCGCAGTAAATGCCCTTGACGCTGGTGGCCTGCCATGAATCCACCAGCACAAAGCCTTCCTTTAATTCACAGCCTGCCGCCAGGGGAAGTTCCACGTTGGGCACCAGTCCGAAAGCGCAGGCCAGAAGGTCGCAAGGCTCCGTCCAGGTGGATTGCCCGTTGGTCAGGGTGACACTGCGGATTTGGGCAGCGCCCTCCGCGCGCACCGGCCAGACCCCGCAACGGTAGGGCACACCGAGCAGATGCGACTTGATTTGCGCGCCTTGGCAAAGTTTGGAGGGATGGGCGAGCAGACCGAATCCGAAGCCGATGACCTCCCGCCACGGCGCCTGTTCGGCAATACACACCACCTTTGCGCCGTGCTGGCGCAATCCTGCCGCCACCGCCAGCAACAGCGGCCCGCTGCCGGCCACCACCACCCGTCTGCCTTGCGCGGGCCAGCCATTCTTGACCAGCGATTGCATCCCGCCCGGCCCCATGATCCCCGGCAGCGTCCAGCCCGGAAACGGCAGGAACAATTCGCGCGCGCCGGTCGCCAGTATTAATCTGGTGTAACGAATTTCGCGCGGCTGGGCGTCGCACTCGGCCATGAGCAGACCGGGATGCGGCGCGGCGATCACGCTGGTGCGGTCCAAAAGCGTGGCGCCGCAACGTTGAAAACGCCCGATCCACTCCAAGGCCTGGCGGGGCCGGTTTCTTTGGCCGCGCCAGATTTGGCCGCCCAGCCAGGGAGTGTCATCCACCAGCGCCACGCGGCGGCCGCCTTCTGCGGCGGCGCAGGCGGCGCCAAGGCCGGCCGGGCCGCCGCCCACCACCACCGTTTCAAATTCCAGCAAAGGGTCACTCATCGGTCAGGACCTCCATCCCTTCCTGGCAAAGGGTCTGGCAACTGCGGCAGTGGGGCCGGCCGTTGATCGTCACGCAACATTCCATGCAGATGCCCATGCCGCAGAGCGGCCCGCGCGGCAGGCCGGTCACCGATGTGCGAAACCGCGTCACCCCCGCCTCGGCGATGGCCGCGGCCACAATCGCGCCCGCCGACACGCTGACAACCTTGCCGTTGACGCGCAGTTCTATTTGCGGCGAAGAGGGGCGGCAGGTGGGTTTAAGATGAAGCATGGTGATTTCCTCCCGCTCCGCCAGCAAAGCGCGACGGCGCGTAAGGCTCCGGCGCAATTCCACAAGGCCTTTCCAGCAACTGGTCGGCCAGCAAGCGGCCCGTGCCCACCGACGTGGTGATGCCCAGGCCCTCGTGTCCGGTGGCCAGCCAGATGCGGTCGCTCTGGAGGCTCGGCCCAATCAGAGGCAGCGAATCGGGCGTGGCGGCCCGGTGCCCGGTCCAGACCCGGATACTGGAAAGCTCCCCCAGCCTCGGGAGATACTCCAGCGAGCGGGTCAGCATGCGGTTGAGAATGCCGTAGTCAATCGCCGAATCTTCCGCGTCAAACTGGCGCGACGAACCGAGCAGCATCTGCCCCGTCTGCCGCGGCTGGATGTTGAAGGCCACGGAATCCTTGCTCACCGCATGGGCGTTCTTCAGATAGCCCAGTTCCACAATCTGATGATGGACAAATCCTGGATGCCGGTCGGTAATGACCAAATGTCCTTTGCGCTTGCGCACCGGCAGACCGGGCGACAAATCCGGCGACCAGGGGCCGGCGGCGTTCACCGTCCGCGCGGCCGGGATGGTCGAGCCATCCTCCAGCACGACGCCTCCGTCGGGGCGCAACGCCCGCACGCCGGCGCCGACGCGCACCTCGGCGCCGTGGCTTTTGGCCTGTTCGAGCAAAAAGCGCGCGGCGCACGGGGGATACAACACGCCGTCATCGGGCACGAGCAATCCGCCGGCCATGCCGGGGCGGAGATTCGGCTCGGCCTTGGCCACGTCGGCGCCATCCAGCACTTCCACGCGGACGCCGCGGGCGGTGTAGTAACTCTGCTTGCGACGGACCTCGGCCATTTCCTGTTCGTCCGCCGCCAGCCAGAGGGTGCCGCAGTTGTCGTATTCGACGGCCGGGGGCAGTTGCGGAAGCAAACGCCGCCAGAGCGCGCCGGAATAGGCCGTGAGCGCGAATTGCGCCTCCGAGTCGTCCATCACCACAATGTGCCCCATCCCCGCCGCCGTCGTGCCGCCGCCCACCGGGCCGCGATCCAGCACCAGCGTTTTCATTCCGCCCCGGGCGCACTCGGCGGCGCAGGCGGCGCCGACAATCCCCGCCCCGACAATAATAATGTCGTAGGATTGGCTCACGCTCGGATGCCGTAACAAAACGGGTCCTTCTCATCCAGCAGCAGCGTGGCCTCGGCAATGACGAAAGCCGAGCCCGTGATGACGGGGGCAATTCTTCCAGCGGCCCGGTCCAGCCAGCGGAAATGCGCGGTAAACGAACTCCCGACGAAGCTCTCCTGCACCCACGGCGCGCCCTCGGCCAATCTGCCGTCCGCCGCCATGCAGGCCAGCTTGGCGCTCGTGCCCGTGCCGCACGGGGAACGGTCGTAGGCCTTCCCGGGACACAGGACAAAATTGCGGGCATGCCCGCGCGCCGTTTCCGGCGGCCCGACCAGTTCAATGTGATCCACCTCGGGGAATCCTTGGGTGTTGACCGCCTGCCGCACGCGCCACGCGTAATCGGTCAACTTTTCCACATTGGCCAGCGACAAATCCTGCCCGTGTTCCTCCGCCAGAAAGAACCAGTTCCCCGACCAGGCCACGTCCCCGGCGACCGGGCCAATTCCCGGCACCTCGATCACGGCCCCCTTGGCCTTGCGCCAGCTTGGCACATTGAGCACCGACACTTCCCCGTTGTCGTGCAGCGTCACCGTCACCACGCCGACGCACGTTTCCACGCGGTATTCCCCCGGCTGGATCCGCCCCATATGCGCCAATGTCGCCACCAGGCCGATGGACCCATGACCGCACATGCCCAAGTAGCCCACGTTGTTGAAGAAAATGACGCCCGTGAGGCAGGAGGCATCCTGCGGCTCCACCAGCATCGCCCCGACCATGACATCCGAACCCCGCGGCTCATTGACCACAGCGGAGCGGAACTCGTCGCGCTTTTTAAGCGCGCGCAGCTTGTCGGTGATGCTGCCCCCGCCCAGATCGGGCCCGCCATTGATAACGATGCGCGTCGGCTCGCCGCCCGTGTGGGAATCAATAATGGCAATTCTTTTCATGCAAAATAGGCCGCCTTTTTAGGCCATAAACTGGCACAGCAGCGCCGGACCACCGCGGTTGCCCGGCGGCAAACTGCTCCGTGCCCTTTAGATTATCCTCAGACTACTTCTGCGACTGCTGCTTGTCTTGGCTCGGAATGACAGGATTTGGGTAAACTGGACGCAAAGCTGCCCTCGTTTCCATTCCTCAACCCCGATCATTGGCGACTTCTCGGGGAGCGCGACCGTCCCGGTTGCCCACTAACCACCAACCACTAACCACTATCTCATCTCGCATCCGGCGTCTTGCCTTTCACGCTCATTCTTTCCGCCTCTCTGAACTGCGTCGGCGTCATTCCCGTGGCGGAGCGAAAGGCCCGCGTCATGGCGCTGTGATCGTAAAATCCCGTCGAATAGGCGATGTCCGCTATGGACCGGTTGGTTTCACGCAATAATTGCGCCGCCGACGTCAGCCGCGTTTGCATGATGAGCTGATTGGGGCTGATGCGAAATATCCGTTTGATCAGCCGGGCAAAGCGGACAGACGGCAAGCCGGATTGCCGGGCCAGCGACTTGGGGGAGTGGGGGTCTTCCGGCCGGGTTTCCAGCGCCGTCAACGCGCTCGCCAGCTTCGCGGGGATGGAATCCGAGTCGCCCGGCGCCCGCAGGTCGTGGGAGATGCCCACCAGCCCCACCACCTTGCCTTCCGCGTTGTGCAGCGGCAGTTTGGTGGTCAAACACCACCCGGTCTTCCGGCTCTCATACCAATGCAATTCCAGCCGCTCCAAGATCGGACGGCCCGTCTTCAGCACTTCCCGGTCCTGCCGCTCATAAACCGCCGCCAGTTCCTTGGGATAAATCTCCCGCACTTGGCGCCCGATCAGATCGTGTTTGTCCCGCACCCGGCAGCGTTCCACCATGGACTGGTTGACCGCCAAATAGCGGCCGTGGGCATCCTTGAGAAAAAAGGCCGTTTCCCGGACATGATCGAAAAGCTGCTCCACCGCGGCCAGGGCGCCCGACGCGCCCGGCGGCTGCCCGGCGTCAGTGGAGGGTTGTATTAGGCTGAAATTCACATTTCCGGTGTTATTTTAAGCCAAGACGGCTTCCCGCGCAATCATGTAAGCTCGACCAGTAGCAGAACTGTGATCCGTCCGCAATGGTTTTTTCAGGGTGCTCACGCACCGCCAGCGAAGCGGGGACGCGGGTTTGTATAATGAAGTGCCGGCCAAAAGCGCAGCATCATTTGTTTCATTTGACATTAGCGATGACGCCTGCAAGAATGCGAGCGTTCGAGAATCATAAATGCGTTTCAGACAAGCATTCACATTGAATTCCTCCCCCTGAAAAGCCCGGGCCCAAGCCGGGGCTGGGCGGTCGCACGACACGAAGAATCAGAAAACCATCATTGACCTAAATATCGAGCCACAATACTTATGAATAATAAAGCCATCGCCACCGAATCCCGTCTCCGCCGGTTGTCTGGCGGCCAGCCACCCTTCCACTTCTTTTCCCGCTGCCGCGCCAAGTGGTTTGCCGTTTTGGCGCTGGCGCCCCTTTTCGCCGTGCTCTTCTCCAGCAGCGCCTTGGCCCAGGTCAAGGTGGCCGGCCAGTTGCTCATTGATCTGAGCGACACCCGCGGCACCAACACCGCCGTTGGCATGTCCTCCGTTGCCGGCGAGACCAACCTCCTCTATTGGACCAACTACGGCACCTTGGGCGGCACGTTCAACTCGATCTTGAACTCCGTCTATGCCACCGGCTACACCGGCGGAACCAATCCTCCCGCCATGACGCTCCTGACCTCCGGCTCCGTTTCCGCCCTCGCCCCCGAGGCCCCCGCCGGCACCCGCATCATGATCGCCAGCTTCGCCACCCCGTCGCAACTCCAGACCACCAACCATTGGACCGTCGAGTGCTGGTTTTACAACCTCACCACGGCGAATCCCCGCGGCGTGTTTGCTTGGACTTTGGCGGCTCCCACCGCCAATGACGCTGGCGAATTCTCCGCCGCCGCCACCGCCTCCTGGCACAACGATGCCAACAATCTGAACTGGAACTCCGCTGGCACGGCCCCGTCCACCAGCGTCTGGCATCATGGCGTCATTACCTATGATGGAGCCAAGGAGTGCGTTTATCTGGATGGTGTCCTGACCGACAGCGCCGTTCACTCCCTCAACATTGACGTGGAGACCATCAATCCAGCCCTCTTCAGCCAGCTTGGCGCCAATCCCCCCACCGCCACCTCCTCCAGCTTCAACGGCGCCATCGCGGCCTTGCGCGTGCATACCGAGGCCTTGGCGGCTTCGGACGTGACCTCTAACTACGCGGCGGGCATTGCCGCGGTGCCGGCGGCTCCGACCAACAGCATCTCCATCGATTCTTCCCCCGCCACCGCCATTCTCGGCGCTTCCGCGACGCTCAACGGCGTTTTGAACGCCACCACCAGTCCAGGCACCACGGCCTTGACCTTCTTCTATGACACCGTGGATCATGGCGACGCCACCAATGCCTGGCCTCACAGCGTCACGGCCACCACTCCAGTGAGCATCCCGGGGACCTTCTCCGCCAACATCACAGGCTTGACCATCAGCACCACCTATTATGTGCGCATCTACGCCGCCGACGCCAATTCCACCAACATGTCCAGCTTTGTCACCTCCTTTACCACCGAGGGCAAGCCGGTCGTCGCCAATAGCGGCGCTTCTTTCGATGGTCCGGGTTTCGACTACCTGATTGGCCACCTCATCAATGACGGCACCACCGGCGGCGGCGCCTACGTCACCATCTACTGGGGACCCTCTGACGGTGGCACCAACTCGGCCAGTTGGCTCAATTCGATTCCTTTGGGAACCGTCAATAATGGCTATTTCAACGCGCAGGTCTCCGGCCTGACGACCTTGGGCACCTATTATTTCACCGTCTGCGCCACCAATGTTTACGGCACGAATTGGGGCACGCCGTCCATGGCCTTCCAGGAAGGGGTCATTTTCTCCCTCATTGACACAAACCTCCCCGCGGCCAGCCTCCCGCCGGCCCCCCTCACTCCTGTTACCTCTTGGCAGAGTTCTGCCGGGGCCTTCGCCAGATTTTCCGGCGCACCCAACGTCCATGACTTTGGCGGTGTGCAATACTTGTCCCTCACTGGCGCGAATTCGGATAGCATGACGCTGCCCCTCGCCGCCTTCCCTGGCGGCACCCCCAACGCCCTGACCATCAACGGCGCGACCCTGGTCGCGGTCCTCGAGCCGACTTTAGCGACTTTTGGCTACCCTGGCAACGTGGGCGGCATCACTATCGCCTCCGTCTATGACACGCAGTTTGGGCTGGGCGCGGGCGGAGCTCTCACCGCCACCATTATCGGCGGGTCGGTGACGGGGGTCACCATCACGGCCGGCGGATCGGGATATACCTCGCCGCCTACAGTCACGTTTTCGCCTCCGGGCGGCATGAGCGCCAACACGACGGCCACGGGCACGGCGCAGATCAGCAGTGCGGGGCACGTGACTAACGTGGTCATCA
>JBEKUQ010000096.1:0-7204 GCA_049514835.1 Verrucomicrobiota bacterium
GGTGGAAAACACTCCGCGCCTGCCGGACGACATTCTGGAACGCTCCTTTCATCCCGCGGCCGCGTTGAGCCATGTCGCGCCGCGCGAGGTGCTGGACAAGTTTTTTCACAATGCCGGGCAAATCCTCAAAGACGACCTGCCGCGGTTGGGCGGCAACTGGGCCTCCGCTTTTTTCCTGTGCGGGTTGCTCCTGCCGTTTCGCAATCCGGCCCTGCGCCGTTTCCGGCTATTTCTGCTATGGTCGCTGGCCGTGATGGCGGTGGCGCAGGCCGCGTGCCAGACCCATCTGAGCGCCGATTCGCCCGAGATCAACTCGGAAAACCTGCTCGTGGTGCTTGCTCCCCTGGTTTTGATCTTCGGCGTCGGCGTCTTTTTCACTCTCCTGGACCACATGATCCCTGCCGAGGAACCCCAGAGCCGGCGCGCCGTGGCGGGGCTATTTGTCGTGGTCTTATGCGCCCCGCTGCTGTTGACGCTGCTCGGGCCGGTGGACCTTCCGGCGATCACCCCCTACGCGCCTTGGCACATCCAGCAGGTTTCCGCCATGATGCAACCGGATGAGTTGATGATGAGCGATATACCTTGGGCAGTGGCGTGGTACGGAGACCGCCCCTGCGCCTGGCTGACGCTGGGAGTGGGCGGGGTGCCGGAAGGCGCCACTAACGTGGATGAGGGCGAAACGTACAAAGAAATGGACAAGCTCAAGCCCGTGCGGGCGGTATTTCTGACCCAGCGGACGAGCGACCGCCGGTTTCTTTCGCAAATGATTGCAAATGAACAAGATAGGAGAGGCGATTGGAGTTATTTTTATCTGAACAGCCTGCCCACCAACGTTTTCAGCCTGGCCAGCAACCTCTTTACCACCGTGCCGGTTTGGGCGCGCGCGGAGGTTCCCACCGGTTTTCCACTTAGAAAAGCCATATTAGACTATCCACCCGACCAAACGTTCATTAGTGACCGAAATCGTTGGCAGCCAACAATTCAGCCGGCGGGCAAGGAATAAAAATATTTTGAAGAATTATGCACATTTCCTTTGACAATTCTGGCCGTTGCACTTAGAACAGCTTGAAATGAACAAAGCATGAAGAGTTTGCTTTGTGCGTTTCAGGGTAGCACAACATTTTAATTTATGAAAAAAATCATCGTTTCTGTTGGTTTGGCCGCGCTTGGCGCGTCAACATTGCATGCCCAGTACTCCCCCGGCATTACGCCTGACGAAATGAACAACCCGCGGGGTTGGGCCGTCGCGGCCACGTTGCGCGGTTTTTACGACGACAACCCTTTTACCCTGCCCAACGCGCTGGCCCGCTCCACCTACGGCACCGAGGTGAGTCCCTCCGCCTCGCTCAACCACACCTACAACAATACGACGGTCACGCTGAGTTACGTATTTGACTGGCTCTACTATCTCCGGACCAGCACCTCCGACACGTCCCATCAATTCAACGCCGATGTCAAGCAGAATTTCTCCGAACGCTTCTCCATGGAGGCCACCGAGTCGTTCGTCATCGCCCAGCAACCCACCGTCATTGACACGGCGATCATCTCTTCGCCGTTGTACACGGTGGGGAACAACGTTCATAATACCGGCTCCCTGTCCTTGACCGCCGGATTGACTCCCAAACTGGATTTGCAAGCGACCTACGTCAACAACCTCTACGCTTACCAGCAAACCTTCGGCGACGTGTACAACCCGCCCGCCTCGCCGTTTGGACTTCAGCCCAGCCGTTCCGCGATTCTGGACCGGATGGAGCAACTGGCCACCGTCAATCTCAACTGGAAGGTCATGAATGAACTCACCGCCGTCGCGGGCTATACGTACGGCCACACCGGTTTCACCAGCCCGGAACCGATTATCTTCGCCGGACCGGTCGGCGGCCAGTTCGTCGGCAATCCTGCCAATATCCTCAGCAAGGTCCGCAACAACGATGCCCATTTCTTCTTTATCGGCGCCGACGAGCGGTTTACCGACGCGTTGAACGGTTCCATCCGGGTGGGCGGCCAATACCTGGATTATTACAAGGTCCATACCACCGACACCTCCCCTTACGTGGACGCCAGCCTGACGTGGACCTACATGAAGGAGTCCTACCTGCAAGGCGGCGTCAAGCATGAGCACAGCACAACTGACGTGCTCGGCGCCCTTCCCCCCACGGTCGGCCCCAACGCCGGCCAGCCCGTTCTGGACGCCGAAGATACCGCGGCCTACCTGTCGGTCAACCAGAAGATCAGCGGCGGTTTCACCGGCGGCCTGTTGGGCCAGTTCCAGCACTCGGCCTTCAACGGTGGCACTGTCACCGGGCAATCGGAAGACTTCTTCATCGTCGGCTTGAACCTCGCCTACCGCTTCAACCCTTATTTCAGCGCGGAAACCGGATACAACTGGAACAAATTGGTGTCGGATGTTTCCGGGCGCGATTATACGCGCAACATGGTTTACGTCGGTGTCCGCGCCACATATTGAACATTATTTCGTGTTTTAGGTCAGAAAGCTAGAACGTATCGCGTGAATACGCTCTAGCTTTCTTTTTTTTACTATGGATACCGCAGCCCCAACCGAAACCCCGGAGGCCAGCCTCCATTTCCTGGACTACTGGCGGGTCATCCGCCTGCGCAAGAGCCTGATCCTGACGATTTTCCTGCTCTGCCTCATCACCAGTTCCGTTCTGTCCTATTGGCTGCCCAAGCAGTACTCCAGCACCGTCAGAATAGAGGTGCAGAAAGACTCCCCGGAGGTTCCGATTATCAACGGCAGCCAGGCAGCGCTGCAAAGCTGGGACCCTTACTACCTCACCACCCAATTCCGCATTATCACCTCCTGGGGAATCCTCAACACCGTCATCACCAACTTGAATCTCCAGCATATCTTTGCCGAGCAGGAGCAGGCCGCCACCGACTTCACTCCCGACCTGGCCAAGGACTATTTATACAGAAGGGTGTCGGTGGACCAGACCCGCGGCACCAGCTTGATTGAAATCACCGTCAAGAACTCGGACGCCCAACGGGCCGCCGACATCGCCAACAAGATCGCCGTGGTGTATAAGGAATACCGCAAGGAACGCTGGCTGGGCGACCGCAACAAGGGCATCGAAAGCCTGCAGGCGGCGCTCGTCACCAATCAACAGGCGCTCACTGTCAAACAAACAAAATTGGACAACCTGCGCTCCAACCTGGGCGTCATCGAGATGGAATATAATCCCAACGCCCAGGCCTCCATCATGATCGAAACCCTGCGCGCCCTGGAAAATCGCCGCATTGACGCGCAGGTGGATTATCAGGACCACTCCGATACCCTGAGCAATCTCCTGCTCCTCCAGTCCAACAACCTTCTCCGCGAGGCGCTGAGCACCACCATGGGCCGCAGTTTGGACCCCGAATTGGCCATCAAAGCCTCCGATTTCTCCCACGCCTAGTATGAATTCACCCAGGCCCAAAATATGGGCTACGGCCCCACCCACGACGTGTATAAATCCGCCCTGAGAAATTTGGAGGAAGCCAGCAACGCCTATAATGCGAGAATTGAAGGCGTCATGGTCGGCTTTGATCGCACCGTCAAACATGACAAGGGACTGCTCGATTTCATCGAGAATTCCGAAAGCCGCACCAAAACAAACGCCATCCAGGAGGCCATTGCCAACCACGACTACGTCGCCACCAAGCGCGATGTGGAGAATACCCAGCGCGTGGTGGACGATTTGAACCGCCTGCTCATCGAACAACGCGTCGAAGCCAAACAGCCCACCGAAAGCGCCGTCATCGTCCACGACCCCGCCCGCGTGGAAAAGCGGCCCATCAGCCCCAAGCCCTTCATCATCATCCCGGTCGGCATCTTGATGGGGCTGCTGGTCGGCGTGGGCATGGCCTTCTTCGTCGAATACCTGGATACCAGCGTTAAAACCATTGACGATGTCGAGCGCTCCCTCCAGGCCCCGGTCCTGGGTGTCATCCCGCAGAACGTGGGCAATGTGTTGGACGACGGTCCCGAAAGCCCGCACGCCGAGGCCTACCGGGTCTTGCGCACCAATCTCATGTTCGGACGCAAGAATGAAGAGTGGACCACCATCACCGTCCTCAGCGGCGGCGCGGGCGAAGGCAAGACCACCACTCTTTTCAACCTGGCCACCGTCTTTGCCCAGAACGGCCAGCGCATTTTGCTGGTGGATTCGGACCTGCGCCGCCCCAGCATCCACCGCATGCTCCGCGCCAGCAATGCCACCGGCCTGACCGATCTGCTCCTCAACAAACAGGTCACCCTGGACCAAGTCATCCTCAAAACCAAGCTCCCCACCCTGGACTTTCTGCCCAGCGGCAAGCTGCCCAGCAGTTCCATGAGCATTTTGGGCTCCGTCCAAATGAAGGAAATCATCCGCGACCTCAAGCGCCGCTACGACTTCATTTTCTTCGATGCCCCGCCGCTTCTGGGCGTGAGCGACGCCTCCATTCTCGCCAGCGAAATGGACATGGTTCTGCAAGTCATCCAGTACCGCCGATACCCGACGCCCATGACCCTGCGCGCCAAGCAGATGATCCAAAAAGTCGGGGGCAACCTCATGGGCCTGGTGCTCAACAACATCAACATGAGCCAGGATGAAAACTACTATTATTACAGCGGCTACTACGAGTACGAATACCGCTCTTCCAAGAGCGAACCGACCGTCGTCCAGCTCAGCGACGCCGCGGCCAAGGCGGCCAAAATTGACATCAAGCAGAAGTATTGACATCGGTTTTCCATCTGGCGCAATTCTATCTGTATGACTTACCTAGAACGCAGTTTCCGGCACGTCGGCATGGCCGGTTGGGCAGCGGCAACCCTCTTCCTGGCTGGCTGCGTCAGCGATACGACGACACCGCCGCCCAATCGCTCCATTGACCTGATTCCCCTGCAAAACGGAGACGGCATCGAGGTGGATTTGACGGGAACCGCCCAGACCATACAACCCACCATCACGACTCTTAACGGAACTGGCACCATCAGTCTTCCCTCGCTCGAAACCAACATCCTTGCCATTGGGAAGACTCCCCATGAGCTGGAGAAGATCATTCACGACCAATACGTCCCGAATATTTACACCCATATCAGCGTCACCGTCAATCCAGGCAGCCGCTATTACTATGTGTCCGGTCACATCAACGGGAGCGGCGCGCTAGGAAAGCAGCTTTATGTTGGCAAGGTCACTGTTCTTGGCGCCATCAGCGCCGCCGGCGGTTTCGACGACTACGCCGCCAGAAAAAGGGTCCTGTTGACCGGGCAAGACGGAAAGCGTTACACCATAAACTGCAAAAAGGCGCTGAAAGATCCAAGCCTCGATATCGAAGTTATGCCGGGCGACAAGATTTTCGTGGACAAGCAGACATTCCGGGAAGCACTCACCGGACAGTAACCGGAACCACCCGCTCCACACCATCAGCACCTCTCGGTTGTTGCCATGGTCCAGCTTCAAATCCTCACAGGGAAAAGAGCGGGCGCCCAATACACCGCCGCCCGCCTGCCGCTGCAAATCGGCCGCGCCGCCGAGTCCGACCTTTGCCTGGAGGAACCGGGCGTCTGGCCCCGCCACTTCCAAATCAGCCGCCAGGGGCTCGACTTGGTCTGTCAGGCGCAACCCGAGGCCCTGCTCTCCGTCAACGGCGTGCAGGTGGATCAGGCCGTCTTGCGCAACGGCGACATCATTTCCATTGGCGCTCTGAAAATCCAATTCGCCCTTTCGCCGGTCCGCCAATCCAGCCTGAGCGCGCGCGAGGGCCTCACCTGGGCCGCCCTCGCCCTCCTTTGCCTCGCTCAAGTCCTCCTCATCTACAACCTCATCCGCTAACCACTTTCCCCCATCACCAGCTTCTTGATCAGCCCGCAAACTTCGGTGGAATCAATTTCCCCCGGCAGCGGCCACGGCGTGGATTCGCACACGAACATCGGCCGCCCGGCCCGCTCCGGCACGCGCCGGCCGTGCGAGCCTTTCACCAGGTTCGCGTCCAGCGGGATGACATCCAGCAGCGTCCGAAATCCCAGGTTCATGCGCAGCAACCGCCAGAGGACATGCAGTTTGATCAGCGGGATTTTTGGATCCAGAAAAAGTTCCACCGGATCAAATCCCGGTTTGCGGTGAATGTCCACGCAGCGCGCAAAGTCCGGGGCCCGCGCGTCCTCCAGCCAGTAATAGTAAGTGAACCATGCTCCCCGTCCGGCCACCGCCACCAGATCCCCCGCCCGCGGGTGTTGGAGGCCCCAGGCGGTTTTCTCCGCCGCGCCAAGGATTGTCTCGACGCCCGGCTCGTTGCGCAACACGTCCCGCACGGCCGCTTCCAGCAAGGGGTCGTTGAGATAAATATGGGCGACCTGATGATCGGCCACCGCAAAGACCTTGCTCGCCCCGCAATCCAGCGCTTCCAATCCAAGTTCGTCCTTGACCGCCAGCCAGCCGTTTTGCCGGAACAAACGGTTCAAATGAACCGGCCTGTCCACCGCCGCCACTCCGTATTCGGAAAGCAAAACAACCTGCACACCGCGCCCGCGAAAAAATTCAATCAAATCGCCCGCCACGGCGTCAATCCGCGGCAGGTCGTCCAACCGCCCCGTGCGGACCGCCTCCGGCCCGTGGCGCTGCAAATTGTAGTCCAGGTGCGGCAGGTAGATCAGGTTGAGCGTGGGCGAGTATTTGTTTTCGATCCATCGCGCCGACCCTGCGATCCACCGCGTGGCCGCGTCCGCGCTTCCTTGCGGGGACGTCACGCCCGCGGCCGGCCCCCAGAAGGCGGTGAAAGGAAACTCGCCCAGGTCCCGCTTGATCTCCTCGCGGATGGAGTATGGCCAGGTGTAAATATCAAAAATCTTGCGGCCGTCGGCGGGGTAAATCGGACGCGGCGTGATGGAATAGTCCACGGTGGAATACAGGTTGTGCCACCAAAACAACTGCGCGCAGGTGAAATTGGACGCGGTCTGGCGCAGTTGCTCCCAAATCTTCGGAGCCGCCACCAGATGATTGGACTGCTTCCAAAACTGGACTTCGGCCAGTTGGCGGTCATACCAGCCGTTGGCCACGATGCCGTGGCGGGCGGGAGTCGCACCTGTCAAGTAGTTGGATTGCGCCGTGCAGGTCACCGCCGGAAAGGCCGGGACGATGGCGGCCCGCGCCCCTGCGGCCGCGAATTGCCCCAGGCGCGGGGTGGCTGGACCGAGGAGCGATTCGGTCAAGCCGGCCACGTTGAT
>JBEKUQ010000097.1:0-7180 GCA_049514835.1 Verrucomicrobiota bacterium
AAGGCGGTTCCACGCTCTCCAAGGGATAAGGTTGACTCAATCGGCGCGATTTGAACAGCCCAAATTTGTGGTAAGCCAAGAGATTGACCTGCTGGACGCCCGGCAATTGCGCGGCGAATTCAGCCGCCGCCCGCATGTCTTCTTCGCGGTCGTTGATGCCGGGAATCACCGGCACGCGGAGCCAGAGGTTGCGGTGGACCCGGGCCAGGGCGCGGAGGTTGGCGAGAATGGGCGTGTTGGATACACCGGTGTATTGGCGGTGCCGGGCGTCGTCCATGAGCTTCAGATCGAAGAGAACCAGGTCCGACAGGCCGGCAATGTCGAGCAATACCTCGGTGCAGGCAAAGCCGCAGGTGTCCACCGCGGTGCGCAGGCCCTCCCGCCGGCAGGCCGCCAGCATCGCCTTGAGAAAAGCAGGCTGGGACAAGGGTTCCCCTCCCGAAAAGGTGACGCCGCCGCCCGATTCCTCGTAAAAGACCCGGTCCTGGCCGACCACCTCCATGATGTCCGCGATGGTTCGCCGCTCGCCGATGATCTGACGGGCCCCGGTCGGGCAGGCCTCGGCGCATTGGCCGCAAAGAGTGCATTCGGCGGCGTCCGTCGCCATCGGCCCGCCGCCTGGGGCCGTCTCCCCGAAGGGACAGGCGCGGCGGCATTCGCCGCACGCGGTGCAGCGGTTTTCAGACAGGACGAGCTCCGGGCTGGCGGACCGGCTTTCCGGATTGTGACACCAGGCGCAACAGAGGGGGCATCCTTTCAAGAAAACCGTTGTCCGAATTCCCGGACCGTCGTGGAGGGAATACTTCTGCACATTGAAAACCAACCCCGACTCGATCTCATGCTTCTTCTTCGCCGTCACAGGCTCCATCATAACCCGCGGCAGAGAATGAGCAACGTTTCCCCGATAAACCTTGACCGCGGCCTTGCGCAAAACCATTGTGTGACAGGAGCGTGAGAACATTAAGAGCCAACGCAGCATTTCCTGGGCATGCCCGCGCCAAGACCCGAGGCTTCACCTTGATTGAACTGCTGGTGGTGATCGCCATCATTGCCATCCTGGCGTCATTGCTCTTGCCAACCCTGGCCAACGCCAAAAGAACCGCGCTGGCGGCCAGTTGCGTCAACAATTTGAAACAACTCACCCTCGCCGCTCAAGTGTATGCCAACGATTATGCCGACGCCATCGTGCCAAACGCCCCGGGCGGCCCGACGTCCTGGGTGACGGGCAATGTCCAGGGTTTGCCGGGCGCGACCAATCTGGCGGACATCACCAATTCATTGCTTTATCCCTACGGCGGTTCGGCCAAGATTTACCAGTGCCCCGGGGACACGATCATGCTCGCGGGCTCATCCGCCCAGCGCATCCGCAGTTTTTCGCTGAGTTGCATGATGGGCGCCAGCGAAGGCACGGCGGCGGATGTTCATCCGGGCCTGCAAGAACACCTCCGGTTCGCCGGCATCGCCAGCCCCGGCCCCGCCCAGGCCTTGTTCTTTGTGGATGAGCAGACCTCTGCAAACTCCGGCAGAACCAGCCTGGACGACTGCTATTTTGCCATCAATTACGCCCATGGTAACTTCGTTTACGGGGGAAGCGGCGGCACCGAATACATCTGGCGCAACGTCCCGTCCAGCCGCCACGGGAACTTCGGGCAAATCTCCTTCGCCGACGGTCATGCCGCGAAAATGAGGTGGCTCGAACCAAAAACACCGTCGTTGCAGGGCACCGACTGCGCTGGAACCGGACCCGTGGACCTGGATTTGAAGCAAGTCTGGCAGTCCATCTACCCTCCCAATCAGTGGTGACGCCGTGGGGCGTCATCGCACTTTCCAGAAGAAGTCGCACGGCGGCCCAGAGCTCGTTGGCAGGGCCGCGCCAGAAAGCGCGGATGCGTTTTCGTCCTGAAGATGAAATCCCGTTTCATCCTCATAACCCAGCGGCGCCCTGGCTTTGAGCGCGGCTTGCAGCCTGGCCGCGAAACGGCGCCATCGAGATTCGGCGACAGAAGCTCCCGGCGGAAAGCTCCGCCCGTTTCCTGCCAATTGGCTGTCAGTGCTCGTGCTCATATCATGCCAAGTAAAGCACGAGGGGGTGCATCAACGGCTTACCATTTCTTGGCTTTTATAGGGCAGAAATTGTGCGGCCGCCCATCCCAGATCGAATCCCATGCCCCCTCACCAGCGCCTGCCGAGTGTGAAGGAATTGCAAAGCATCGTTGACTACACGCGTTCACCCGACACAACGCATTCCCCTGCCATGGATCCGGTCTTCAGCTCCACCACCATCACCAACGAAGGCGGCCAGGCCGATTTTCCATGCTATCGGTCGGCCACGACCCACGCCGGATCGGGTGGCGGCGGCGCGGCGAGGTATGTCGCTTTTGGCCGAGCGGCGGGCTGGACTGAACCGACGTTTTTGCCCAGTTTCTGCTGGTAACGGGGCCGGAATCCAGCCAAGCTGTCGCCCTATGAAATCCAAAACCTTCGTTCAAAATCAGACGAACCTTCAGGCCCGCGCCCTCGCCCTGCTGGCTCTTCTGGCCATGATTTCCTATTCTTCCCCCGCGCAGAATCCGCCGGCCGCGGGCGCCGCGGGTGCGACCGAACATATTGAAGGCTTCAAGGAACACCTGCTCCCCGGCAGCAAGTGGTACCAGCACGACCCCGACCGGCCCCAGCCGCCGATTGTCTCCCCCGGCGCCAACTTCAGCGGGGGCGCCCAGCCGCCGTCGGACGCCGAAGTTCTATTTGACGGCAAGGACCTCTCCAAATGGGAAAACACCCGCGGGGGAGCCGCCAACTGGAAGGTCCAGGATGGTTACATGGAAGTGACGCCTCCCAGCGACATCCGCACCCTGGGCAAGTGGTCTGATTTTCAATTGCACTTGGAATGGGCGGAGCCAACCGAGACGGCCGGCCTGCACGGCCAGGCGCGCGGCAACAGCGGCATTCTCATCAACAACATGTACGAGGTCCAGATTGTTGATTCCTACAACGACAAGACTTATCCCGACGGCCAGGCGGGCGCCATTTACGGGCAGATGCCGCCGTTGGTCAACGCCTCCAAGCCGCCGGGCGAATGGCAGACCTACGACATCATCTGGGAATCCCCGCGCTGGAACAGCACCAATGAACTGGTCCAAAAAGCCTGCATCACCGTGCTGCAAAACGGCGTGGTGGTCCAGCACAAGACCGAGTTCATCGGCAGCACCGACGGCATCGGCGGCGGCGTTCCCTGGCGGGGCGTATCAAGATACCGGGAGCATTCCCCCGAGGTCTTTGTGCAATTGCAGAACCACAACGCCAACCCGGTCCGCTTCCGCAACATCTGGATCCGCGACCTCCACCTGTCAAGCCGGCAGTAGCGGCCCAAAACCCCGCCCAAGACGGCCAATGCCATGACTCGGGGAGCATACGTCCCGACGAGTCGTGATGTTGCGGTCGGCGCAGCGCGCCGTCCTGCCGTCGGGCTGCGAGGCCAAGGCGCACCCAAAATGTTCTCGGCAATCGGACATTCTGACGCTAACGTTGAATGGAGAACATGAGACTCTGGGTCCTGGCATTCCTTTGCTGGCTCGCCCTTGGCCGGGCAGACGCCCAGCCGGCGGCGGAGTTCGACACCGCACGGAGCGCCACGGGCCAGTTCGTGGCCCTGGCCCCGCGCCGGGCCGGCCATCCGGTGGCCATCGCGCAGCAGTCCCAGCTTCCGGGCCTGTTTATCCTGAACCCGGCCCCGGCGGCCAACCCCGGCTCCAAGCTTCCCCTCGAGCCGTCCGTGCTCGTGATTTCTTGCGAGAAAATCAAGCAATCCCTCCTGACGACATTGGGCCGGAGCGACCAATGGCAGGGCGTCATCAGCCTGCGCATCAACCCCGCGCTCCCGGCGGATCAAAGCCCGCTCCTCGAAGGATTGTATAGTTCGCGTGGTTGGAACTATCAATTGATGCTCCCGTCGTCCATCGAACCGAAACTGCTCCTTCGCGCCGTCGTCAATGCCCTTCTCATGGAAGACGCCAACCGTCACGCCGGCGCGCAATCCGCCGAAATCCCCTTCTGGCTCGTCGTCGGCCTGACCGCGCATTTGCAGGCCGCCAATCCCTCCACCCTGCTGCTGCGGCCCCAGTCATCGCTGGACATCAACCAGATCACCACCAACGGATTTGATCCGTTCCTGAACCCACTGCGCGAGCAGCCGCCGCTCACCTTCCAGCAACTCTGCTGGCCGGCACCGGAAACCTGGGCCGGCCCCAATTACGAACTTTATGCCGCGTCGTCGCAACTTTTTCTCGAGGAATTGCTGCGGTTCCAGGATGGCAATCGCTGCCTGGCCGCCATGATTGACAAGCTGCCCCAGCATCTCAACTGGCAAATCTCCTTCCTCGAGGCCTTCTCCCCTCATTTTGGCCGGCTGCTCGACGTGGAAAAATGGTGGGCGCTGGCCTGCGTCAAATTCTCCAGCCTTGATTTTGCCTCGCGCTTCAGCCCGCCCGACAGTTGGCACAAGCTCCAGCAGGCCCTGGATGTGCCGGTCGAAGTCCATTTCCGCCCGGACCACCTCCCGGCCCAGGCGCAAATCACCTTGCAGGAAGTCATCGCCACCTGGGATCCGGCCCAGGCCATGGCGGCTTTGCAGCGCAGCGCGGAAAGCCTCATCCTGCTGCGCCCGCAAATCACTCCTGATTTGCAGCCCTTGCTCGACCGCTATCTTTCCACCCTGCAAACCTATTTGAACGACACCCGCCCCGACAGCGCCGCCTGGCTGGCCAAAAACGCCCAATCGCAACTGGCCGTCGTGCGCCACGCCGCCTGCCATCAACTCGACAAACTGGATGCCCAACGGGCCGCCTTGCGTTCCCAATACGTCTCCCAGCCCGACCCGGCCCAACTCAACGCCCGCGCCAATCCAACTGCACGATAGCCCGCCATGAAAAAGCCCGCCCTTAAACTGATTGCCTTGCTCTTCACCCTGGCCGCCGCCGTCTCCGTGCGGGCCGCCGGCACTCTCGACCTCTATTGGATTGATGTCGAAGGCGGCGCCAGCACCTTGATCGTCACCCCGGCCCGCGAATCCATTCTCGTGGACACCGGCTGGCCGGCCAGCACACCAGGCCAGGAGGGCAAAAGCGCCGCGCGCATCCACGAGGCCGCCGTCGCCGCCGGCCTGAGCAAGATTGATTTCCTGATTCTCACCCATTTCCACATTGATCATTATGGCGGCGCGGCGGACCTGGCCAAACTGATGCCGATTGGAGCAGTGCTGGACAATGGGATTCCCGACCACGATTCGGACGGTGTCACCAACAACGACCAGCGATTTGCCAGGAGCATTCAGCCGTACCGGGATTTCAAGGCGGACAGCCGGCAGGTCATCCAGCCCGGCCAGGCCCTGCCCTTGAAACAATCCAGCGATGCCGCCCCGCTGTCCTTCACCTGTCTGGGCGCCCGCCAGCAATTCATTGCTCCCGCCGGCGCGTCCAGCAATGTCGTCTGCTCCGAATCCGTCCCGCATCCGACCGACACCACCGACAACGCCAGCAGCGTTGTCATGCTCCTGAGATTCGGCCCGTTCCGTTTCTTTGACGGCGCCGACCTGACCTGGAACATCGAGGCCAAACTGGTTTGCCCGTATAACATCCCCGGACCGGTTGACCTTTTCCAGGTGGATCATCATGGCCTGAACCTGAGCAACAATCCGCTGCTCGTCAAAAGCCTGGCCCCGACCGTCGCTATAATTGACAACGGCCCGCGCAAGGGCGGCATGCCGCAGACCCTGGCCACCTTGCGCGACGTTCCTTCCATCCAGACCATCTATCAGCTCCATCGCAACATCCTGGGCGGAACCAATTTCAACACCGACACCCAGTTCATCGCCAACCTTCCCCAGCAATGCGAAGGCAACTGCATCAAATGCTCGGTGGATCCTTCCGGCAAGTCCTACACCATCACCATCCCGGCCACCGGCCTTTCCAAAACCTACGCCACCGTCCTGAGCCGGCCCTAGCCGCTAGAAGAAAGAGGCGTCTCTTTGCGCTTGCGCCCACCTGCCCGCGCCCGGCAAATTGCCGCCCGATGAAAGCCCCCCTTCTCGCCTTGCTCCTGCTGGCCGCGCTGGCCGGCCCGGCCTCGGGCGGCGTCAACCGCCTCCAGCGCGTCTCCGTCGCCGGCGCCGATTACGTCCGGGTGGGGGAATGGGCCGATGACGCCGGACTCACCATGCTCTGGCGCAAAAGCCAGGATTCCATCGAGTTGACAAACCAATCGGCCACCGTCCGGCTGGCGACCGACTCGCGCAACGCCCGCAAATCCCAGATCTGCGGCGTCACTGTTTGGCTCTCCCTGCCCGTCATCTTGCGCGGAGGCGTCCCCTGGATTTCGCTGGTGGATGTCCAGACCACCTTGCAGCCGGTCTTGTTTCCCCTGAAGTCCCGCGCCCCCGTGCAAACCATTTGCCTGGACCCCGGCCATGGCGGCGCGGACAAGGGCGAAGTCGCGGGCGAGAATTTTGAGAAAAAATATACGTTGCTCCTCGCCCTGGCCGCGGAGAAGCTGCTGCAGGCCGAGGGTTTCAAGGTCGTCCTCACCCGCAGCAACGATGTTTATGTGGACCTCACGGAGCGCCCCGCCCGCGCCGCCAAGGCGGGAGCCGACCTGTTTGTCAGCCTGCACTACAACTCCGGCCCCCAGTCCCTCCGCGGCGTCGAAGTCCACTGCCTGCCTCCGGCCGGCATGAAATCCAGCAACGCCGGCGGCGGACGCGGCGGCGACCCGGCGTATCCGGGCAACGCCCAGGACGGCCGCAACATGCTGCTGGCCTGTCAAGTGCTTAAAGCCATCACGGCCGCGCTGCCGCTGGATGAAATCGGGGTAAAACGCGAGCATTACATGGTGCTGAAAGAGGCGCGCATCCCCGCCATCCTGGTGGAAGGCGGCTTCATGACCGACCCGCAGGACGCCAAAAAGATTTACGACCCCGAATTCCGGCAGCGCATGGCCCGCAGCATTGTCAATGGAATTCTGGCCTACAAGAAAGCCGTGGCGGAAAGCAGCCCGCCGCCCGCTCCGCCGCCTGCGGGGAATCAGCAAGTCCGGTCGCCCGCCCGTCCATCGCCCGCGCCCGGCCGCGATTGACCGGGATCCATCACGGGGGAAAGACCGTCTGGAAGACGGCGTGGATGGCGGCGCG
>JBEKUQ010000098.1:0-7643 GCA_049514835.1 Verrucomicrobiota bacterium
AAGCCAGTGCGCGTCATGTTCTACTACCCAAACCGCGACCAGGCCATTCGCATCCAGCAGGCCTTGGAGGGCCTTTATAAGAGCATGCAGGGCGAGTATCACTACGCTGACGCGGCTTGGGCTTATGTGAAGCGACGAACCGGCGTGGACCTGCTCGGCATCCTGAAAGACCTGGCTGCGGAAAGGACGGCGCAACATGGCCGCTGAAGTTCGTCTGGGCGATTGTTTGGAAGTGGTGCGTGATCTGGCCGCAGCGACGGTGGATATGGTCTATGTTGACCCGCCGTTCTTCACCCGGAAAGCCCACTCGCTGGTCACCCGCGATCGCACGACGCGGTTCGAGTTCAGCGACGAATGGAAATCGCGCGAAGAGTACCTCGGTTTTATGCGCGTCCGCCTGAAGGAATTGCGGCGCGTGCTAAAACC
This sequence comes from Verrucomicrobiota bacterium, assembly GCA_049514835.1. GTDB lineage: Bacteria > Verrucomicrobiota > Verrucomicrobiia > Limisphaerales > Palsa-1400 > JBEKOF01. The sequence goes on from JBEKUQ010000098.1 coordinate 427, forward strand.
AACCGGCTCGCTGTTTTTCCACTGCGACACAAACGCATCGCATCACCTTCGCTGCCTGCTCGACGAGGTATTCGGTGAGGCGAAGTTCCGCTCATTACCAATACCACCAGCTTTTCGAGGACTACTCGCCCGCGACGAACGTTGACCAGATTCTTCAACGCCGTCAACGTGACGAGCACGGCAAGGCGGTGTATGCCCGCGACGAGGATGGGAACATCATTCAGGACGGCCACAAGCCCGGCGTGCCGGTCTCTGATGTTTGGGACATCCCGTTTCTCAATCCGAAGGCGAAGGAGCGCGTGGGGTATCCGACGCAGAAACCGATCCTGCTGCTGGAACGCATCATTTCGCTGGCAACATCGCCGGGTGATCTGGTGCTGGACCCGTTTGCCGGGAGCGGCACAACGCTGGTTGCCGCCGAACTCCTTGGCCGCAATTCGCTGGGCATTGATATTGCCAGGGAAGCGGTCGAATTGGCCCGGAGGCGCTTGGCGCAACCGGTCAAAACCTCGTCCGAACTGATGAGAAGAGGCCGTGACGCTTACCTTCAGGCTGACGGCGAAGCGATGGTTTGGCTGCAAGGTTTGCCGGTGGTTCCCGTCCAACGCAATCGGGGCATTGATGCCATTCTTAAAACCTCTTCTGGCGAGAATCCGATGCTGCTTCGCGTCCAGCGGCGCGGGGAGAGCCTGTCGGATGCGGCCGCCCTGCTGCACAACGCCGGGCAGAGCAAACAACCGGCGACCTTGGTATTGATCGTCACCGATTCGCAAGCCTCCGCCGGTTTGTTCAACCTGCTGCCGCCCGACGTGCTGCTGGTGAATTCAACGGCGGCCGAATTGGCTGAGCGACTGGCTGACCGGGGGATTGGGAAATTGAACCCTTGAGCGACTATGATTGACATGCTGAACGAACTGGATTTTTACGCGAACCGCGGCAGGGGGGAATGGCAGATGGACGGCTTGGGCGATGTAGTTTACGGATTGGCTGAGGATGGAATAGGAGAGCATCGTCATCGGCAGGGTGAGACTCCGTCGAAGCCTGACCAAGGTGACAAGCACCGGCATCACGAAAACCAGTCACGGCTCGACGGAGTCTCGCCCCACCTTTGAAGAGAAAGGAGGCGGTCGGCGGGGCGCATGTGCTCCCCGGGCCATAGAATTCGCCGGCTTGGGCGACGATTTTGGGATTCGCAAGCGGCTGGAAGCCGCTTGAACCGGCAGGCAAGATGCCTGCCCCACAGGCGGGGGCGTGTGTGCTCCCCGAGATGAAAAGCGGCGGCACGCCGCCGCACTCCATAGCGACCGCGGTACGCAGGGGCGCGCGGGGTGAGACGGCTGCATTTTTTGCGCGCGGGCGCGCAGGGTTTGCACGCGCGGTGCGAGGGGTTCTGTCAAAGGCACGGCGGTTTGCGGGGGAACGGGCCTCCGGCGCGGGTGGCACGGGATATGCCCAAGGTCAAGGCATGAAAACCCTTACTTCAAAAATCGGCGCGACGGCTGCAGGGGGCCGGCGCGGCTTCACTCTGGTGGAATTGTTGTTGGTGTTGACAATATTGGCCATTCTGGCCGGAATCGTGGTTCCGAGATTGACAGGGTACACCACGGAGGCAAAGAAAAAGACGGCCCGGACGGAGATTGCCAACATCGGCACGACGCTGTCCATGTTTGAAGTGGACATGGGCTCCTATCCGAAAGTCGGCGACGGATTGCAGGCCTTGATTACCCAGCCGCGCGATGCGCAGAACTGGAAAGGCCCGTATTTGCACAAGAACAAAGTGCCGCTGGACCCTTGGGGGAATCCTTATGTTTATGTGTTTCCGGGCAAGCATAATCCGGCCGACTACGATCTGTACTCGAAGGGAGTGGACGGGTTGGGCGGCACGAACACGATCGGCAACTGGGACAATTGAACGGCGACGAAATGATTTATGGTTGACGAAGGCCCCTCACCCTGACCCTCTCCCGTAGGGAGAGGGGACAGCAATCGGCGGCGGGTGGTTGGCGGTGGTTGGCACGGGCATCACCGATGAGGGGTTTGCGAGTTTGATACAACTCCTTCAGAGTTGATGAATCGGTTGGGCTGTTCACCCAGCGTAGCCGCTGGCGCGTCAACGCTGGGCTGAATGAGGGCAATCCTTTCAGGATTGCACAGGGAAGAGGCGGGCCTGGGCGAGGTTTATTGGGGGTGTTTTGGCGGTTGACACGGGGGCGGAGCGACAGCATAGTATCGAATTATTAAAGTGCGCGGGTCATGGAGGCCCGCTGCCAAGGCGGAGAGGAAGTGAGAGTATTTGACCGAAATAAGACTTAAAAAAGGGGAACCGGTGGACAAGGCGCTGCGCCGGCTGAAGAAGAAGATAGACCGGGAAGGCACACTGAAGGAAGTGCGCAATCACCGGCACTTTGAGAAGCCGAGCGAGCGGAAACGGCGGAAAACCAAGGCCGCGCGTTTTTCCGCGATGTTGACCGCCCGTTACGCCGATATGTGACCTGAAGGGCATTGTCACCGCCGGGCGCGGCCTGCAAGGGACCGCGTCCGGCCTTGCGCCATGTATTCATTTTCGACCTGCTGGAATTCCCACCGCCACACCGATGGACGCGCGCTGCTGCGCGAGATCCAGGGGCTGGGCTTTGACCGCGCGGAACTGAGCCACGGCATCCGGATGAGCCTGCTGCCCGGGATTTTCGAGGCGGTGGACGCGGGGGAGATGAAGATTTCGTCGCTGCACAATTTTTGTCCGCTGCCGATGGGGGTCAACCATGCGGCGCCCAATCTCTACAAGTTTACGTCGGCCAACCCGCGGGAGCGGGAGAACGCCTGGCGGCACACGCTGAAGACGATCGAAACGGCCGAACGGGTGAAGGCGGGGGTGGTGGTGCTGCATTTGGGGGCCATCGAGATGAAGGATTATACGGAGAAATTGCTGGCGATGGCGCAAGAGGGGCAGAAGGGAACGCCCAAGTACGAAAAGCTCTGCGCCGAGCTGCTGGAAAAGCGGGAGGAAAAGAAGATCGAGCCGGTGGACCTGGCCGGCGAGATGCTGGGGCGGCTGGCGGGGGAAGCGGAGAAGCGCGGGATCAAATTGGGGGTCGAAAACCGGGCGGCGCTGGAGGAAATCCCGCTGGAAGATGATCTGGGTTTTTTGATGCGGGAGTTCCACCGGCCCGGGGTGGGCTACTGGCACGACACGGGGCATGGGCAGATCAAGGAGAACCTGGGATTCATTTCGCACGTGATGCACGTGCAATCGCTGGCGGAGCGGCTGATCGGCTTTCATATCCATGATGTGGAGTTTCCCGGCCATGATCATCGACCGCCGGGCCGCGGGACGGTGGATTTTGCGGCGCTGAAAGCATGGGTGAGACCGGAGCACATCAAGGTGTTCGAGTTCAGCCCGAGTCTGACGGAGGAAGAAGCCCGGCAGGGGGTGGCGCACATCAAGAAGCTTTGGGGTGAGGAATGAGGGGGCTGAAGACCGCGTGGCGCGTCGGCTGGCGGGTGGCGCTGTGCGCCTTTCTGCTGGCCTGGATTTTTCAATCCATTTTTCTGAGCGTGGGCCGGGCGTCGGCGGTGGGGATGGGCCTGGATTGGAACGGGCTGGGGCGGCTGGAGCAATGGCGCCTGGCCTGGACGAGCGGCCCGCGGGAGCTGTGGCAGACGCTGCGGCTGGCCCATCCGCTGGCGCTGGGAGGATCGCTGCTGTGCGTATTATTGACAATCCTGCTGGGGGTGGCGCGCTGGCGGCTGGTGCTGGGGGTGCAGGGCCTGCCGTTGCCGTGGGGGCGGGCGACGGGGATTACTTTCGTGGCGCAGTTCTTCAATTCGTTCCTGCTCGGCTCGACCGGGGGGGACGTGATCAAGGCGCTCTACGCGGCGCGGGAAACCCACCACAAGAAGACGGAGGCGGTGGTGACGGTGTTTGTGGACCGGCTGCTGGGGCTGTGGGCGATGTTGTTTTTTGCGGCGCTCATGATGATCCCCAATGCCGGCCTGCTGCGGCGGCGGCAGGAACTGGGCGCGCCCGCCTTGTTCATTTTGCTGATGCTGGCCGGGGCGAGCGGTGTGCTGGGGGTGGAGTTTTGGAGCGGATTGTCCAGACGCTTTCCGCGCGCGCGGCATTGGCTGCGGAGATTTCCCAAGGGCGAATATTTGGAGCGCTCGCTGGATTCGTGCCGGCACTTTGGCAAGAGCAAAGGGTTTTTGCGGAAGACCCTGGCGATTTCGCTGCTGGTCAACGCGACGTGCGTGCTGCAAATGGTGGTGTTGTCGGCGGGGCTGCATGCGCCGGTTTCCTCGCTGGCCTGGCTGGTGATTGTGCCGATGATTTTTTGCATCTCGGCCCTGCCGGTCACGCCCAGCGGCCTGGGGGTGCGGGAGAATCTATTTGTCCTGATGCTGGCGGTTCCGGAAATCGGGCTGCCCAAAACGACGGCGCTGTCCCTCTCGCTGCTGGCCTACGCCGGCAGCCTTTTTTGGAGCTTGGTGGGGGGCATGGTCTATCTGGGCCTGAAGAAGAAGCAGCACCTGGAAGAAGTGACACACGCGGAAAGGGTGGCGGAGGAGGAATGAGGGCAGGGGCGTCGTGTTGGGTGCAGGACAGAATTCTGCAAAGGCAGGGGCGTCGCGCTACGACGCCGGGACGGCGCAGCGCGCCGTCCCTGCCCAGGAAGACGAAGGATTCTGTGCTGCGCCCCGGCGCGTTCATTGGGCCATTTCATCCTTCATTCTGCGGCGGGCGCGGACTATGTTTATGACTCATGGACAAGCTGCTTTTAATTGACGACGAAGCGGACGTGCAATACTCGTTCCGCCGGATATTTGACCAGCCGGAAATCGAGTTGACGACGGCGGACAGCGGGGAGGAAGGGTTGAAGCTGATCCCGCGGCTCAAGCCGGACCTGGTGATCATGGACGTGCGGATGGGGGGAATGAGCGGCCTGGAAACGCTGCGGCGGCTGCGGCAGATGGACGCCAAACAGATGGTCATCATGATGACGGCCTACGGGACGACGCAGACGGCCATCGAGGCGATGAAGCTGGGGGCCTACGATTATCTGCTGAAACCCTTCGACGTGCCGCGGCTCAAGCAGATTGTGCTGGAGGCCCTGAAGGCGGCGCGGGACATGCGCCAGGTGGTGTCCTACCAGCCGTTGCTGGAATCGGAGGATTACGATTTGGGGATCATCGGGCGGAGCGAAGGGATGCAGAGCGTCTTCAAGATCATCGGGCAACTGGCGGGGAGCGACGCCACGGCGCTGATCACCGGGGAAAGCGGGACGGGCAAGGAACTGGTGGCGCGGGCCATCTATCATCACAGCCAGCGCAACGGGCAGACGTTTCTGGCCATCAACTGCGCGGCCATCCCGGAAAACCTGCTGGAAAGCGAATTGTTCGGCCACGAAAAGGGCGCCTTTACCGGGGCGGCGGCGCAGCGCATCGGCAAGTTCGAGCAGTGCAACCGCGGCACGATATTTCTGGACGAGATCGGGGACATGACGCTCTCGACGCAGGCCAAGATCCTGCGCGTGCTGCAGTCGGGCGCCTTTGAGCGGGTGGGCGGCAACCAGCCGTTGCAGGTGGACGTGCGGGTGATCGCGGCGACGCACAAGCCGCTGGAACAGGCGGTGGCGGCGCGCGAATTCCGCGAGGACCTGTTTTACCGGCTGAACGTGGTGCGCGTTCAGATTCCGCCGCTGCGCGAGCGGCGGGGGGACATTCCGCTGCTGGTCAACTATTTTTTAAAGAAGTTCGCCCAGGCGCAGGGGCGCGGCCCCAAATCCATCCTGCCGGCGGCGGTGGAGCTGCTGGAGCGGTTCCACTGGCCGGGGAACGTGCGGGAGCTGGAGAACGTCGTGCAGCGCGCCACGGTCATGGCCAAGGGCGAGGTCGTTTTGCCGGGCGACCTGCCGGCGGAAATCGCGAGCGTCCCCGCGGCGGGAGTGGAGAAGGCCGGCCCGGCGGCGGTCGCGCCGGCGGCGGCGGCGGCGGGCGGCGGCGCGTTGGATTGGAGCGCGTTGGGGCGGAGGTTGTTTGAATGGGCGCGCCAGGAGGGCCAGACGAAAGTTCTGCCGGCGGTGGAACGGGAGCTGATCGTGCAGGCGCTGCTGGAAACGAAAGGCAACCAGGTGCAGGCGGCCAAACTGCTGGGCATTACGCGGGCGACGCTGCGCAAGCGGGTGGACAAGTACAAAATCAAGCAGGAGCTGGCGGTGGAGTAGGAGGGCGGGAAGCATTATTTTGGCTCGCGAGGCGGAATAAGATTACCTTAAATTGTTGATTGACGGACGATAATTCTGGATTATGCTGGGCGGGTTCATTTCAGCTACAGGAGTTAGCCACAAACCAGCAACTGAAGCTGACTGTCCTTTCAGTTGGTGAAAACCTTGAGACCACTGGGCGGTTGGATGGCGGGCATTTGGACGGACGATGGAGGGGTCCAAAACCTACTAAGGGAATTGTGTATCCTCCAAGGCCCATCCAGAAGACCTTTTGCGCCGGACCGATTTCCAAACTCTTTCACTGCAAGAGAACGGAGGCCTTTATGAATTCAAAACCGAATTTCACAACCAACTGGTGGACGAGCTTCAACTGGGTTCTGGCCGCGCTGGCTTTGGCCCTCATTGTGCCCGTCCGCGCGCAGACCTTCAGCGATGCCGACTGGGTCAGCTTGAGTTCGGGGATGAACAACCGGGTCGATGCGCTGGCGGTGAGCGGGTCATCTCTTTATGCCGGTGGCTACTTCAGCGCGGCCGGCCCGGTGGCGGCCAACCTTATCGCCAAATGGGACGGTAGCGTCTGGTCGGCCTTGGGCTTGGGAATCAGCGGCGGCGGGCAATTTGGGCCGGTTGTCGATGCGCTGGCGGTGAGCGGGACCAATCTCTACGCGGGAGGGTACTTCACGACGGCGGGCGGGGTGCCGGTTGCCAACGTCGCCAAATGGAACGGCAGTGCCTGGTCGGCCTTGGGCTCGGGGATAGTTCGCTCCGGTTATAATAGTACGGTCTATGCGCTGGCGGTGAGTGGAACCAATCTCTACGCTGGAGGATGGTTCACAATGGCTGGCGGAGTGCCGGCCAACTACATCGCCAAGTGGGACGGCAGCGTTTGGTTGGCCTTGGGCTCGGGAATGGACAACGAGGTCGATGCGCTGGCGGTCAGCGGGACCAATCTCTACGCCGGGGGACAGTTCATGACAGCCGGCGGGGTGCCGGCCA
>JBEKUQ010000099.1:0-7121 GCA_049514835.1 Verrucomicrobiota bacterium
CGGAAGTAAAACGGATTCGCGCTGACGGTATTGGTGCAGACCGGCGTCCAATTCACCAGATCCGTCGAGCCATCCACCACCATCGTCTCCCCGGCCGCCGCGCCGACATTGAACCCAAACCCGTTGGTCACGACGCCGAAAAAGCCATCACTGGTGATGATCTGAGGCGGAACAATGACGGTGAGCGTGGCCACCAGGCTCGTCACGCTGCCATAAGGACTGGTGACAATCACCGTGTAGTTGCCGGCATTGCTGGTGCTCACATTGGTTAGTGTGTATGTTGGGTACCCGGCAAAATAAATCTCACGGATGCGCTGGTTTCCCCCGTCAGCAACATAAAGGTTGCCCACGGCATCCGACGCCACTCCGGCGGGGTTAAAAAACCTGGCGTTGGTCGCTGCGCTGCCATCGCCGGCATAGCCGAATCGGTTGGTGCCCGCCACCGTCGTAATGAGGCCGTTGATGTCCACCTTGCGGATGCATTGGTTCTTGGTGTCGGCAATATACAGATTGCCGAACAAATCCAGGCCCACGGCGGATGGCCCATACAGGCTGGCATTCGTGGCTGCTCCGCCATCTCCATGGAAGGTGCCGAGACCATTGCCAGCCACCGTGGTAATGATCCCGTTGGTGTCCACCTTGCGGATGACGCTGTTCGTGCCGTCAGCTATATAAAGGTTGCCCCCGGCGTCCAAGGCGATGCCGCTGGGAGCATTTAAACTGCCGTTGGTCGCCGCGCTGCCGTCCCCAGAATAGGCATGTTGGCCGTTGCCCGCCACGGTCCTGATGATGTTGGGGTTCGGCACATTGGTCCCATTGAACTGCCACTGGTAGCTGAACGGGCCAGTCCCATCCACAGCCACCTGGAACCTCACGTTGCCGCCCGGCAAAACGAATTGATTGGTCGTTTGCCACGTGATCGTGGGGCCGCTCTGCCCGTGCAGCTTCAAGGCGCAGCAGATCAAGGCGCTGGCAATCAGAACAAACGGCTTCAGCATTGGCTTTTTCGTTTTCATCTCCACCGGTTCTCCTTCCTGCCATCCAGGGCGGATTCCTATCGCCTTATACTTTTCATAAGCAACCATTACCATCCCTTATGACATCTCAATAAGCTCATTTATTGGACTCCCCGTCAAGCCCTTCTCCGCCGAATCCCGTCAGAATAGCCACCCGCCGCAACCTATCCGCGTTCGCGTCCGTCCATGCCGTCCAGCACGTCACCCCTGCCCGCCCAGCCTTTCCTGCCCTCCAACCCCTCCGCCGCCCGCTTCTACCGCATCACCTCCCAATAATCAGCTTTCCACAGCGGTAGATGACTCCGTCGAGCCTCGACGACGCCCTTTATTCTGCATTTTGCATTCTGCATTTTGCATTTGTCATTTCCCCCTTGGCAGCCAAACGCGCTTTTCCCCAAAACTATTTTCATTTTTTCAAATCCCTGTTTTTGGGAGAAAACCCGGTCGGACCGAGCCTTTACAAGGGTTTTTTTGCCCTCCAAACACCCCCTTTTTGCCCTTCATTTTGTACCCACCGTGCGGATGACGCTTTTCACACCCATGCTATAATCGCCCCATGAATGCTCAAATAGCATCCAACGGCCGGGCCGGTGAGATTGTAGCGGCGGTCTATGACCGCCGCACTTCCCCGGGTGTGGCGTCGCCCCTGTGTGCCGGCCAAGCAGCGTTCGCCTTCTGGCCGAACCCCTTTGCCCGTCGCGCCGCCAATCACGCGAAAACCTCCGCCGACCCGCTCCGCCATTTTACATTTTACATTTTACATTCTGCATTCTCCATTCTGCATTTCCCCCCAAGATTCCCACTTCAGTTGCACTTAATCCCGCTTAATCCCACTTAGTTGCACCTAATTGCACTTCCCAGGGGGGAGGGGGGGCCTCCGAATCGCCAATTTCAAATCTCCCAAAACCCCGAATCTCCCTAAACCCACTCTTGACACCCCGCGCCCCGCGCCCTAAATTCGCTCCTCTTTCTGCGCAACTGAACTGACGCATCTAATGAACAAAGGCAAAATCGTCCAGGTCATCGGCCCCGTCGTTGACGTCGCATTTCCGGGAGACCTTCCCGGCATTTACCACGCCCTCACCGTCGAATTCGACGTGCCCGGCCTGGGCAAAACCAAGCGCACCCTCGAAGTCGAGCAGCACCTCGGCGACAACTGGGTCCGCACCGTCTGCATGGGTTCCACCGAAGGCCTGAAACGCGGCTACGAAGTCTTCGACACCGGCGCCGGCATTTCCATGCCCGTCGGCGAGGTCACCATGGGCCGCGTTTTCAACGTCATCGGCGAACCGGTGGACGAACGCGGCCCGGTCGCCGCCGAAAAACGCTATCCCATTCACCGCCCCGCTCCCCCGCTGGTGGACCAATCCACCTCGCCCCAGGTTCTGACCACCGGCATCAAAGTCATTGACCTGATCTGCCCCTTCCTCAAGGGCGGCAAGGTCGGCGCCTTCGGCGGCGCGGGCGTGGGCAAGACCGTCGTCATCATGGAGCTGATCAACAACATTGCCAAGCTGCACGGCGGCTATTCCGTTTTCGCCGGCGTGGGCGAGCGCACCCGCGAAGGCAACGATCTCTATAATGAAATGTCCGAGGCCGGCGTCATCAACCAAAAGGACCTCGGCAAATCCAAGATCGCCCTCGTCTATGGCCAGATGAACGAGCCGCCCGGCGCCCGCCTGCGCGTCGCCCTTTCCGGCCTGGCCATCACCGAATACTTCCGCGACGAGAAGAACCAGGACGTGCTTCTTTTTATTGACAACATCTTCCGTTTCTCCCAGGCCGGCTCGGAGGTTTCCGCCCTGCTCGGCCGCACGCCCAGCGCCGTCGGCTACCAGCCCACCCTGGCCGCCGAAATGGGCGACCTCCAGGAACGCATCACCTCCACCAAAAAAGGCTCCATCACCTCCTTCCAGGCCGTCTATGTCCCCGCCGACGATTTGACCGACCCGGCTCCCGCCACCACTTTCGCCCACCTCGACGCCACCATCGTCCTGGAGCGGTCCATTGCCGAATTGGGCATTTTCCCCGCCGTGGACCCGCTGGCTTCCACCTCGCGCGCCCTCACCCCGGAAAACGTCGGCGAGGAACATTACCAGGTCGCCCGCGGCGTCCAGCGCGTCCTGCAACGCTACAAGGATTTGCAGGACATCATCGCCATCCTCGGCCTGGATGAACTTTCCCCCGACGACAAAACCACCGTCGCCCGCGCCCGCAAAATCCAGCGCTTCCTCAGCCAGCCCTTCACCGTCGCCGAAGTCTTCACCGGCCGGCCCGGCAAGCAAGTTCCCGTCGCCGAAACCGTGCGCGGCTTCAAGGAAATCCTCGACGGCAAACACGACGCCGTCGGCGAGCAGAACTTCTACATGAAGGGCGGCATAGACGAAATCCACGAAGCCTGATCCTCATGCCCGCCACCTTAAAACTGGACATCGTCACCCCCGAGGCCGTCACCTTTTCCGGCGACGTTGAAATGGTCACCCTCCCCGCCGTCGAAGGCGAGATGGGCGTCTATCCCCAGCATGTCCCCCTCATGACCCAGCTCGTCCCCGGCGAACTCATCGTCCGCCGCGACGGCCATGACACCTACATGGCGGTCGGCGACGGCTTCGTCGAAGTCACCGCCGACCATGTCGCCGTCCTGACCGACATGGCCATCCCGGCCGATCAAATTGATGAAGCCAAAGCCGAAGAAGCCCGGCGGCGCGCCGAAGCCCGCCTCGCCGGGCAGATGGACGACGAGGAAACCGCCACCGTCCACGCCGCCCTGGCCAACTCCATGGCCCTGCTCGCCGTCAAACGCCGCCGCAAATAACCTCGCCGCGGCGGTCCGCCCCCGCCGACATTTTCTCCTGGCCCATCTCCGCCAACTGCCGGATCATGAACCCCGCCATCCAAACCACCAACCTGACGCGCGACTTCGGGAAATGCCGCGCCGTCAACCAACTCAATCTCCGGGTCGAAGCGGGCCGGTTCTACGGTTTTCTCGGCCCCAACGGCGCGGGCAAATCCACCACCATCAAGATGTTCACCGGCCTGCTCGCCCCCAGCGCGGGCTCCATGCGCCTTTTGGGCGAGGACATGAGCGACCCGCGGCGCGCCCTCGCGGTCAAGCGCCGCATCGGCGTGGTGCCGGAGAACCTCGCCCTGTTCGATAACCTGACCGCCCGCGAACATCTCACCTTCATCGGCCGCATGTACCTTCTCCCCCCGGCCACCGTCCGCGCCCGTTGCGACGAATTGCTCGCCATGATGGACCTGGCCCATGAGGAAAAAAAGCTCACCCTCGAATTCTCCCATGGCATGAAGAAAAAACTCGCCCTGGCCGCCGCCTTGATTCCCAACCCCGACCTGTTGTTCCTGGACGAACCGTTCGAGGGGGTGGATGCCGTCGCCTCGCGCCTGCTGCGCGACACCCTCAAGCAGTGCGTCGGCCGCGGCGCCACCGTCTTCCTCACCTCCCACGTCCTGGAGATTGTGGAGAAACTCTGCACCGACGTGGGCATCATCGCCCGCGGGGAACTCGTTCATCAAGGCACCATGGAGGAGTTGCAGCGCGCCGGTTCGCTCGAGGACAAGTTCCTCGCCGTCGTCGGCCACGACGGGCACGAGGTGCAGAAGTTAAGCTGGCTGGAAGGCTGACGTGAACTGGGACCAGCTCAAGACCATTCTCTGGCTGCGCTGGCGGCTCACGCGCAACCAGATGTCGCGCAGCAAGGGCACCGCCGCCGTCGCTGCCGTTGTCGCCGGGGGCGTTTGTGTGCTGGGCGGAGCGGGCTTCCTGGCTGGCTTGCTCGGCGGGATGCACGGCCTGGCCCAGGCGAAACCGGTCGTTGTTTGGGCCGTTTGGTTCGGCGTGACCGTGGCCTTCCTGTTTTTTTGGATGATCGGCCTGCTCCAGGAAATCCAGCGCTCGGAGAGCATTGACCTCCAGCGCCTGCTCCATCTGCCGGTCGCCCTGGGCCAGAACTTTGTCATCAACTACCTCGCCTCCCATCACGCCGTCAGCATCGTCATCTTCGTGCCCGCCCTGATGGGACTCGTCCTGGGCCTGGCCATCTCTCGCGGCCCCGCCATGCTCCTGCTCGCGCCCCTCGCCTTGGGCATGGTCTGCATGATCAGCGCCTGGACTTATTGCCTGCGCGGCTGGCTGGCCATCTTGATGAGCAACCCGCGCCGCCGCCGCAATGTCACCATGGCCATCGTGCTGGCCTTCATTCTTCTGGGCCAGGGCCCCAACCTCTACTTCAACGTCTTTCACCGATACAATGTCCCCAAGTCCAGCGCCTCCCCCGAACAAACCCGGCAACAAATCCAGGCCTGGAAGAGCCACAATCAGGAAACGTTCGACCAACTCCGCTGGATTCAAAAGGTCATTCCGCCGCTCTGGCTGCCAGTCGGCGCCCAGGCCCTGGCCGACGGACGCCCTCTGCCCGCCTTGCTCGGCACGCTGGGCTGCTTCGCCTTCGCCGCGCTCGGCCTGCGCCGCGCCTACCGCGGCACGCTGCGATTTTATCGCGGCGAATCCGGCGGGAACGCCGCCGCCCGCATTGAACCCGGTCGCATGCCGGCCGCCGCCCCGGCCCCGGCCAAAGCCGGACGTCGTTTTCTCGAACTGCCCATCCCCGGCGTGCCCGAACAAGCCGCCGCGCTGGCCCTGACCACTTTCCGGTCCTTGCTCCGCGCGCCCGAAGTCAAAGTGGCGTGGGCGACTTCCATCCTCGTCCCCCTGGTTATCGGCGGGTCGCTTCTCTTCCGCTCCACCACGACGTTTCCCGAGGCCGCCAAACCCTTCATGGCCACGGGCGCGGTGGTGTTTTCCGTCTTTATGCTGGTGCAATTTTTCGCCAATCAATTCGGCTTCGATCGCGACGGCTTCCGGGCCTTGGTGCTCTCGCCCGTGGACCGGCGGCTCATTCTCCTGGGCAAAAACCTCGCCTGCCTGCCCGTGGGCCTCTTCTTCGGGTTGTTGCTCCTGCTCTTGATTGCGCTGCGGCTGCACCTCTCCCCGCTCATGTTCCTGGCCGCCCTGCTCCAACTGGCCGCCGTCCTCCTGCTGGCCGGACTCGGCGGCAACGCGCTCTCCATCCTCGTGCCCTACCGCATCCAACAAGGCACGATGAAGCCGACCAAAATGCCCGGCGCGGCCATGTTGGTGTTGATGGGTTGCCACCTGCTTTTTCCCTTCGCCATGCTGCCGGTCTTCGTGCCGCCGCTGGCGGAGTTTCTCTGGCAAATGGCGGGCGGGTCGGACGCCGTGCCCGTGAACCTGATCCTCTCCTTCACCCTGGCCGTGGTGACGGCGGTGGCCTACTGGCAGGCGCTCGGCCCGCTGGGCCGTCTGCTGCAAAGCCGCGAAACCAGGATTCTTTCCGTCGTGACCGCCGAGGTGGAATAGCCGGCGCGTCCGGGCCGCTCCGCCCGCGGTTCACGGGCTTGGCGGCGCGAACATCCTGGCGGCCATTTTCATGCTGGCGATTTTTGCTTGACGCTGCTTCGCCTGGAAGGGCCCAAACGCGGCGAATTGTTCTGCTGTCAATAGCATTTTCGCCCGGGCCAGAAACTCCCCGTCAAACTCCTCCTCCTCCCGCGCGAACGCGGCGATGTTCTCCCCGCTGAACGCCGCCGCAAGATCGGCGGGATTCTGAATGCGCCGGCTCAAGTCCGTGCTCCAGGGATGCTGCGCGCGCGCCTCAGTGACCGCCTGCAGCAGTTGCTCCTGCTGCTCCTCGTTCAACGGCGCGCCCATTCTGGCCGACTTGGTCTTGAACATGCCGAACACCAGCCGGTCGGGCAGGCTCTTTTCAAATTGCTCAAACACCGGATAATCCTGCTCGCCGAGAAGCTGCCGGATTTCCGCGTCGCAACCTTCGCGCGCGCCTTTCATTTCTTCAATCGCCGCCCCGCGTTGCGCGGCGTCGAGTTTCTGGGTCATCAGCGCCAGGCCCTTGTCCATGTTGACGGCATTCTTTTTCAGGATCAGGTCCTTCAACTGCGCGCCCGGTTCGGAACCCGGCTTCAATTGCTCAAAAACCGGGGCGTACATTTTCAACATCTGTTGGCCCATCATCGCCGTCATCCCTTTACCCATCGTCGGCGCCATCA
>JBEKUQ010000100.1:0-7104 GCA_049514835.1 Verrucomicrobiota bacterium
AGTTCACCCTCGCCGGCGTGCCGGAACTCGAGGACGCCGCCGCCGCCTTGCGCCAGTTGCTCGCCTGGCCCAGCATCGCCTCCAAAAACTGGGTCTATCGCCAGTACGACCACATGGTGCGCGACGGTTCCGTGGTCATCCCCGGCTCCGACGCCGCCGTCATCCGCATCAAGGAAGATTCGCTTCCCGCCGGGGCCGCTCCCGGCTCTCCCGCCGTGGAAAAATTCATCGCCATGACCGTGGACTGCAATGCCGCCTACGTCTATCTGGACCCCTACGAAGGCGCCAAAATCGCGGTGGCCGAAGCGGCCCGCAATCTCGCCTGCTCCGGCGGCGTGCCCCTGGGCGCGACCGACAACCTCAATTTCGCCAGCCCCCGCAACCCGGAACTGTTCTGGCAACTCAAGGAATCCGTGCGCGGCCTGGCCGAGGCCTGCCGCGCCTTTCATGCGCCCGTCACCGGCGGCAATTGCAGCCTCTACAATCAAAGCCCCAACGGCCCGATTGATCCCACGCCGGCCGTCGCCCTCGTCGGCCTGATCGAAAAGCCCGAACACATCACCACCCAATGGTTCAAGGACCCGGGCGACGTCGTCATCCTGCTCGGCGATATTATTGACAATGCCGATCCGCTCCTCGGGCTGGGCGGCTCCGCTTATTTGCAGCAAATTCACGGCCTGAAAACCGGCGCGCCGCCGCGTTGCGACCTGGAAAAAGAGCGCGAACTGCACAACACCCTGCGCGGTTTCATTTTCTCCGGCCTTGTGAAAAGCGCGCACGATTGCAGCGAAGGCGGCCTGGCCGCGGCCCTGGCCGAAAGCTGCATCTCCCGCCAAATCGCCCGAGACACTCCCGCCCTGCTCGGCGCGCAAATTGATCTGTCCGCCTTCCCCGGTGCGCGGCTGGACGCCCTTCTTTTCGGCGAAGCCCAGGGCCGCGTCGTCATTTCCGTCGCCCCGGCCGACGCCGTCAAAGTGCTGGAGCGCGCCCGCATCATGGAAGTGAGCGCCGCCAAACTGGGCGTGGCCGGCGGCGCGGATCTATCCATCAAAACACCTTCGGCGGAATTCAAGTGGCCGGTGACAGAACTCCATTCTCTGTGGTGGAACGCCATTGCCCGGGCCATGCAGTGAGCAAGTCATCAACTGTTCATCCCGGCACAGCAGTGTAAACAACTAATTGAGGAAACGAAAAAATGAAGAATTGCAAGCTTTGTCTGACGGCTTTGGGTCTTGGGGGACTTTTTTTGATCAACAACGCAAGCGCCGTGAATCCTCTCATCATGGATCAATTCACCGCCGATCCAACTGCGAGGGTGTTCGAGGGCAGAGTGTATGTTTATCCTTCTCATGATATTCCCGCCAGTCCGGGCCGGGGGCGGTCCGGCTGGTTTGTCATGGAAGACTACCATGTGTTTTCCTCCGAGAATTTGACGGATTGGACGGATCATGGAGTCCTGATCAACCAGACCAACGTTCCCTGGCTTACTCGAAAGTCATTCGATATGTGGGCGCCGGACTGCGTTTTCAAGAACGGAAAATATTATTTCTATTTTCCCACAGGCGGCCACATCGGGGTTGCCATAGCGGACAAGCCATACGGTCCTTTCAAACCGGAGGAAAAGCCAATCCAGGGCGCGAACGGAATAGATCCCGGTCTGCTCATGGACAAGGATGGAAGCGCCTATATGTTCTGGGCCAGGGGCAGAATCTCCGTGGCCAAGCTGAAAGATAACATGGTGGAGCTGGATTCGCCGGCGCAGGTGGTCGCCAACCTCCCCACCAGCGGGCTCATCGAAGGCCCTTTTGCGTTTGAGCGGAATGGGATTTATTATCTGACGTATCCGCACGTGCAGACGACAATTGAGAGGCTTGAATATGCCACCAGCACCAACCCGATGGGACCTTACAAGCAGGCGGGCGTCCTCCTGGATGAAGCGGCCAGCGGCTGCTGGACGGTCCATCAATCCGTGGTTGAATACAAGGGGCAGTGGTATCTGTTTTATCATGACAAGGATTTGTCCCCGGACTTTGACAAGAACAGATCAATTCGGGCCGATTATTTGTACTTCAATGAGGATGGAAGCATCAAGAAAGTCATTCCAACCTTGCGCGGAGTCGGGATGGTTGACGCCAAAAGCAAAGTACAAATCGACAGGTACAGTGATATCAGCAAGGAAGGGGTGTCGGTTTCTTTCCTGAATGAAACGAACAAGTTTGAGGGATGGAAGATTTCGCTTAATGGAAAGAATACCTGGGTTCGATTTGACCGGGTTGATTTCGGAAAGGGCGACTTGAAGTCGGTGAATGCCAGGTCCATCTCAGCGACGGGAGGGACGGTTGAAATCCACCTTGACAAGACGGATGGCCCTTTGGTTGCAAGAATTGAAATCGGAAAAGCTTCCGACTGGAAAGTCGTGAATTCAAAGTTGGCCAATGTTCCCGCGGGCATCCACAATCTGGTTGTTACTCAGAGTGATGACAACAAGGTTGATTTAGACTGGATTAGCTTCGAATAAATGGCGGCGTGACACCCCCGGGCCTGTCTCTCCAGAAGATCCGCCAGGACTACATTGTGCGCATGATTGAGGAAATGGGCCGTGCTTTGGCCCAAATCCGTGCTCTGCCGCACGCCGGGCAGGCGGCGGCGGCGCGGATCTGTCCATCAAAACTCCGCCGTTGGAATTCAAGTGGCCGGTGGCCGAACTGCACGGCCTCTGGTGGAACGCCATTGCGCCGGCGATGCAGTCAGGAGGCGGTAAAAAAGTCAAAGCGCCGCCGCCAGTTTTTTTTCCACTTGACGCGCCGACTTGAGCGGGCTGACCAGCGCCAGGTTGAATTGTGCCGGGCGGATGAACTCCCGCGCCGCCGCGCGCACCTCCGCCGGACCGACTTGGCTCCATCGCTGTTTGACCAGTTCGGGCGCAGAGATTTTTCCGTAGCCCAGGCACTGTTCGCCCACCCACATCATCTGGCTTTCCGTGCTTTCCAGGCTCAAATCAAGCTGGCCAATCAAATAATCGCGCGCCCGCCGCAACTCGGCCGCCGGCACCGGCTCCTCCCGCAGCCGCTTCAACTCGCGCAAAATAATCCCCAGGGTCCTTTCCAGATTCGCCAAATCCAGGCCCGCCGAGATCACCAGGTCGCCCGTGTCGTCAAAATAACTGTTCGCGCTGTAAATCGAATACGCCAGCCCCCGGTCCTCCCGCACCTTCTGGAAAAGCCGCGAGCTCATGTTCTCTCCCAGCACCGCGTTGAGCACCCGCAGGGCAAAACGCCTCTCGTCATGCCGCGAACACCCGCGAACTCCGAAGGCGATTTGCGTCTGTTCCGTTTTCTTGCGGCACAACCGCACCGCCGGCCTGCTTTGCGCCGCGGCCGCCGGCGCAAAACCGCATCGCGCCCCGCCGTGAAATTCCCCCGCGTAACGGCGCGCCGCCCTGACCACCTGGCGATGCGTCAACCGCCCCGCCGCCGCAATCAGCGTGGCGCCCGCGTTGTAGTTCTTGCGCTGAAAATCCAGAAGCTGGCGCCGCGAAATCGCATCCAGAGTTTTTTCCGTGCCGGTGATGGAGCGGCCCAGCGGCTGGCCCGGCCAGAGCGTGGCGTTGAGCAATTCCTGCACGTACTGCTGCGGCTGGTCCATGTACATCGCCAGTTCCTCCTTGATCACTTCCCGTTCCTTGGCGATTTCCGCCGGATCAAAAGTGGAATGAAGAAACATGTCCGCCAGCACGTCCAGCAATTCGTCGAAACGGTCGTGACGCGCCCGGGCATAAAAGCAAGTATGTTCCTCGCTCGTATAGGCGTTGAGATACCCGCCAAGGCCTTCCACCGCTTGTGAAATCTCCCGCGCCGTGCGCCGCCGTGTGCCCTTGAAAAGCAGATGCTCGATGAAATGGGAAATGCCGCTGACCGCCTCGGCCTCGCACCGCCCTCCCACTCCCACCCAAATGCCCAGGCTGACGCTCGCCATGTGCGGCATCTCCGCCGTGGCCACCGTCAATCCGTTCTCCAGCCGTGTGACTTGGTACATCGGGAAAATGGAAAAAAGGACGCGGGCTGGCGCTCAACCCACCGTTTTCAGCGCGGTCTCCGGCGGGCCGACCCGCCGCATATAGTCCGCAATGATTTGGACGGTCTTTTGCGGGTCGTCCGTCACCGTCACCAAATCCAGGTCGCCGGGGCTGATGAATTTCCCCTTTTCCACCGTGGTTTCGACCCAGTGCAACAAGCCGGTCCAATAATCCCTGCCAAACAAAATCAAGGGGAAGCGCGGGATGCGGCGGGTCTGCACCAGGGTGAGCACTTCAAAGAATTCGTCGAGGGTGCCGAATCCGCCGGGCATAAAGACGAAGGCAATGCTGTATTTGACGAAGCAGACCTTGCGCGAAAAGAAATAATGGAAGTGAATGGGGACATTGGCGAAGCGGTTGCCCTTCTGCTCCGTCGCCAGTTCGATGTTCAGGCCGACAGATTTTCCCTTGCCCAGCGCGGCGCCGCGATTGGCCGCCTCCATGATGCCGGGGCCGCCGCCGGTGATGACGGCCAGGTTGTTTTTGGCCAGGCCCCTGGCGATGGCAAGCGCCGCCTGGTAATAAGGATCGCCGCGCGGCGTGCGGGCCGAACCAAAGATGGTCACGGCGGGGCCGACCTGGGAGAGAAGTTCAAAGGAATCCACGAATTCGGCCACGATGCGGAAGACGCGCCACGGGTCCTCTTTGATGAAACCGGTTGCCTGATTGTTCATCCAAGGATTCTAGAATGAAAATGAAAAATGAAAATGAAAAATGCAGAATGGAGCGGCCGGCGAGGGCGCCGTTCGCAGGCGTCGCAGCGCGACGCCTCTATGAAGAATTTTGTTCTGCACTCAATTTCAGAACTATTGAGAATTCGTCATCTGCCAATTAAGCAGTCGGCGGCGGCGCCGACGGCAACATCCTGAATCGTCGGGACGTGTGCTCCCCGGGATGAGAAGCGGCCGCAAGCCGCCGCACTCCATAACGACTGCGACACGCGGCGGGGCGGGGGCGCAAGATTTGAGGGGAGATGAAAGAAGGTTGCGCGGGGCGGCGGAGGCAGTTTAACATGGCGGACATGTTGCAGATCTTGGAAAGCCAGGATGCGAAGGCCGCCGGCTTGTCTCCCCGCGATCAGTTTATGCTGGGGTTTCGGCACATGCTGCTGGCCCGGTTGATGGATGACAAGATGGCAAGCTTGTACCGCGGGGGCAAAATCCAAGGGGGCGTGTTTCTGGGCCGTGGCCAGGAGGCGTTGAGCGCCGCCACGGGGCTGGCCCTGAAGAAGGGGGACGTCTTTGCGCCGCTCATCCGGGATGGAGCGGGGCGGCTGGCTTTCGGGGAGCCGCTGCTGGAGGCGGTGCGCACGTATCTGGGGTCGCCGCTCGGCCCGATGCGGGGGCGGGACGGCAACGTGCATCGGGGGAGTCCGCGCCACGGGATGTTGCCGATGATCAGTCATTTGGGGGCGATGATTTCGGTGGTGAACGGGGTGTTGATGGCCAAGCGGTTTAAGAAGATGTCCGGGCACGTGGGGGCGGCGAGCATCGGGGACGGGGGCACTTCGACGGGATCGTTTCACGAGGGGCTGAACCAGGCGGCGGTGGAGAAGTTGCCGCTGGTGCTGGTGGTGGCGAATAATCAATATGCGTATTCGACGCCGAATGAGCGGCAGTTTGCCTGCGCAAGTTTGCTGGACAAGGCGTCAGGTTACGGGGTGACGGGGCATGAGGTGGACGGGACGGATTTGGAGGCGTGCCTGCAAACGGTGGGCGAGGCGGTGGCGCGGGCCCGGCAGGGGCTGGGGCCGCAAATGGTGGTGGCGCGGCTGCTGCGGCTGTGCGGGCACGGAGAGCATGATGACGCCAGCTATATTGACGCGCGGTTGAAGGCGTCGCCGCTGGGGCGGGATTGTCTGCAGGCGGCGGAGGAGTTGATGTGGCGGCAAGGCTGGGCGGACGAGGCAGCAACGCGGCGTCTGCGGCAGGAGGCGGGGCAATTGCTGGAGGAAACGCTGGCGGTGGTGCAAAGGGAACCGGCGCCGGACCCTTACCGGGAGGACTGGCGTCCGCTGGCCTCGCGGCATTTGATGGAACGCTTCGAGACTTATCCCGTGTTGGAGGCGATGTGAGCGTGACTTATCTTGAAGCGATCCGGGCGGCGCAGGCCAAGGCGCTGGCGGATGATCCGCGAGTTTTTATTTACGGACAGGACGTGGGGGCGTTTGGCGGCGCGTTCAAGGCGACCAAGAATCTGGCGGCGGAGTTTCCGGGGCGGGTGCTGGACGCGCCCATCAGCGAGGATGCGATGGTGGGGGCGGCGATTGGCGCGGCGATCGAGGGGATGCGGCCCATCATTGAAATGCAGTTTGCCGATTTTTCGGCGCCGGGTTTGACGCAGATTGTCAATCAGGCGGCGACGCTTTTTTGGCGGTCGCAAATGCCGTGTCCGATCACCATTCGCCTGCCGTCGGGGGGGACGGCGGGAGGCGGGCCGTTCCACAGCCAGAGCCTGGAGGGGATTTACGCGCATTTCCCCGGACTGATCGTGATGACGCCGGCCACGGCGGAGGACGCTTACAGCATGTTGCTGGAAGCGGTGGCGATTGATGATCCGGTGATCTTTTGCGAGCACAAATATCTTTATTACCATTGCAAGGCGGAGAGATTGCCGACGGAGGCGATGCCGGCCGGCAAGGCGCGCATCGCGCGGCCGGGCCGGGATTTGACGGTGGTGGCTTACAGCGCGATGGTGCAGGATTCGCTGGAGGCGGCGGAGGACCTGGCGGGGGAAGGAGCGCAAATCGAGGTGGTGGACCTGCGCTCGATCAAACCGCTGGACACGGATACAGTGGTGGCGTCGGTGGCGCGCACCGGACGGCTGTTGTGCGTGGGCGAAGCGTGGCCGTGGGGCGGAGTGACGGCGGAAGTGGTGGCGCGGGTGGCGACGGAAGGATTTGGTTTGCTGGACGCGCCGCCGCAACGGCTGAATTCCAAGGACACGCCGATCCCGTATCATCCGAGTTTGTGGACGGCGCATCGGCCGACGGTGCGGAGCATCGCCGCCGCCGCGCGGAATTTATTGCG
>JBEKUQ010000101.1:0-7092 GCA_049514835.1 Verrucomicrobiota bacterium
TCTCTTCGGGGCTGTAGTGCCGCCGCGTGTTCTCAATCTCGGTGTTCATGCTCTTTTCCTGATTTTCGGAAAAGTAGCTTAACTCAAACCCCCAAAAGTGTCATTCCGTCTGAACCGCAACATGAGTAGTCACGCCCCTATTGTTCTCGGCAGCGACAAGTGGCGCAAAGGAGAACGATATATGAAAAAGACTGTGGGTTCGAGAATGCTTCGCCTTGCGGGATTCTTTCCCTCCGTTCTGGTCAGTGCTTTGTTGTCGCTGGGTTCTCTGGACGCACATGGGGATGTCGTGCCCTCAATTCAATCGGTGACCGTGTCCAAAACGACTGTCCTGTTGAATGAGACTTTCACTGTAGCCGAGAAGGGGTCAGTTCGTGGTATTGTCATATTTTATGAGGAAACAGCTTCCCTTTATCACCGCGCCGCCGCGCGGGTTCAGGCATCCATACCCCTCCGGGGGAATGGCGTCTGCATAACGCATAATACATTGATTGACAACAGGTTGCGTGTGACTGGAATCCCCGCCTCAAGAACTTTCTTTAACCGCGAAATGCGCCGGAAGGCCTTTCTTTATCCGTGAAATCCGCGAAATCCGTGGTGCAATTCTTCCGCCTCGAGAAGGGGTCAGTTCGTGGTATTGTCATATTTTATGAGGAAACAGCTTCCCTTTATCACCGCGCCGCCTCGCGGATTCAGGCATCCATACCCCTCCGGGGGAATGGCGCCTGCATAACGCATAATACATTGATTGACAACAGGTTGCGTGTGACCGGAATCCCCGCCTCAAGAACTTTCTTTAACCGCGAAATGCGCCGAAAGGCCTTTCTTTATCCGTGAAATCCGCGAAATCCGTGGTGCAATTCTTCCGCCTCGGGTGCCCGTGGCGAAAGAGATCAGACCGATTTTCGGTGCGTTGTGAGGGCGGATGTTTCGGCAAACTGGTTGACCGCGACGGGTTTTCTGGCAGGCTGTGCTCACGCTCCCCCAATCGGGCGGCAAATTTCCGGGAGTGAAGAGAAAATAAGAAAGCTTATCAAGTGAGAAAGAACACCTGCACCTCTCCAGGTTCGTGGGCTGGATCAAAGCCCATACCGATTACCGATGGCACCAAGGAGATTAAGATTTTGATTGAGATTGGCCGATACCCAAAGAAGTGAAAGGCGCCAGATGTGATGCCCGGTTTGCGCGAACAAATTCAATCCTCTCTTCGTGGCCGCGTCTGCTTCATGGGCCTGGGCAACGTGGCGGGCGGCGATGACGGCTTCGGCGTGCGCCTGGCGCAAGCCCTGGAGGCCGCCGGGGTGCCGGATGTCCTGGTCGCCGGAACGGCCCCGGAGCGGCTCGCCGGCCGTTGTGCCGCGCAAGGCTTCGATCATCTCGTTTTTTTGGACGCCGTGGATGTCGGCGCGGCGCCCGGTTCCGTCGTGTTCCTGAATTCACAGGAAATGGCCGCGCGTTTCCCGCAGATTTCCACCCACCACATCTCGCTGGGGATGCTGGCAAAATACGTTGAATCCAACGGCACGACCCGCGTCTGGCTGCTGGGCGCGCAGCCGGCCACGTTGCAGCGCGCGCCCGCGATGTCCCCTGCCCTCCAGCAGACCGTCGAGGTTCTCACCGAACTGATGGCCGGCGTCCTGAGCCAGACCATGCCAACATGATGACTCCCGAAAAGGCCGTATTTGTCGCCATTCTGATCTGCGTCGCCGGAGCGCCGCTGACCTGGCTGGCCGCCCGGAACCGGACGTTGGCGGGCTGGCTCGCCTGCCTGGCGGCCACCGCCAGCGCGGTGCTGGTCCTCTTCGCCGTGGCATCGGTGCTGGCCGGCCGCGCTTCCGCCGGCTCGGAAGCCTTTCTCCCGGCGCCGGCGCTCGGTTTCGCCCTGCGCCTGCATGTGGACGGATTGACGGCGCTGTTTTTGCTGCTGGCGGCGCTGCTCGCCGTGCCCGTTTCCTTCTACTCCATCGCTTACATGGCGCATTACCGGGATTATGGCGTCGCCCGGTATTACCCCTGGTTCCTCCTGTTCCTGGCGGCCATGTTCGGCCTGCTCAGCACCACGGACATGATGTGGTTCTTCCTCATTTTCTGGCAGATGATGACGCTGGCCGGCTACGCCCTCATCCGTTTCGAGCACAAGAATCCGGCCAACCTTCGCGCCGCCAACAAATTCCTGTGGATGATGCAACTGGCCTGCGCGGCGACCCTGATCGGCGCGGAAATCCTGGTCGGCGGCGGCACGGCGGCCAGCGCGGCCGGCGCAGCCAAGTATGACTTTGACACCGTGAGCGAGAATCTCCCGACGCTGTTGCAGGCCCGCCCCGTCCTCACGGCGACGGCTTTCGCGCTGTTCCTCGTTGGCTTTGGCATCAAGATGGGCATGTGGCCCTTCGGACAGGTGTGGCTGCCCGACGCGCATCCCGCCGCCCCTTCGCCGGTGAGCGCGATGCTCTCCGGGGTGATGATCAAGACCGGCGTTTATGGCCTGATGCGCTATTTCCTCTGGCTGACGCCGGCGGAGGCGCAGGGCAGCTTTCCCTTGGGACGCTGGGGTTTGGTGGTGGCGGCGCTTGGGACAATCACCCTTTTCACCGGGACCATGCAGGCGCTCAAGCAGGAGCAGACCAAGCGGCTGCTGGCCTTCCACAGCATCGGCCAGATCGGCTACATCCTGCTCGCTTTCGGGGCCTGCATGGCGCTGCTCCCAGCCGGGGGACCGGATGCGGTCGCGCTGGCGGCCCTGGCGATGACCGGCGCCCTTTTCCACACGCTCAACCACGGCGTCTTCAAGGCGCTGCTCTTCCTCAACGCCGGCTCCATGCTCCAGGCCACCGGCACGCAGAACCTGAACAAACTGGGCGGCTTAGTGCGCTATATGCCACTTACCGCCGCGTCGGCCCTGGTCGCCTCCCTCTCCATTTCCGGCGTCCCGTTGTTCAATGGGTTTGCGAGCAAATGGACGATTTATGTGGCGACGGTGCAAGGGAGCGTGGTGACGGCGCAAGGAAACCACCCGGCCGGCTATCTGGCGGTCTTTGCCGCCATCGCGATTCTGACCAGCGCGCTGACGCTGGCCTCGTTCGTGAAGTTCTTTGGCGCGAGTTTCCTGTCGCGGACCAGCGCGCTGGTGAAGGAGAAGGCGGCCGGGCCGGGCCGGCTGGAGGTGGGGATGATCATGCAGATTCCGCAAGTCGTGCTGGCGCTCATCTGTCTGCTCCTGGGCATCCTGCCGGCAATTGCTTATGGGCTGATTCATGGCGCTCTTGCGGCAAGCCCGCATGGTTTTGGCCAGGCCCTCGGCGGGGCCGCGCCCGCCCCCGCCAACATCTGGGCCGGCCTCTCCGGCCCCGGGTCGCACGCCCTGTTCGTTCCGCTGGTGTTGCTGGCCGTCCTGGGGCTGGCGCTTCTTGCGGCCGGGTTTTTGGCAAGGCTCGGCGGCGCGCCCCGCCGCGCGGCCGCGCCCTGGCTTTGCGGCTACGCGCGGGAAGCGGAATGCAACCGTTATGTGGCGCACGGCCTTTACGGCGAGATCAAACGCTATTTCCGCTGGATCGGCGGCGCGCCCGCGCCCGACGAGCGTTCGCTTGATCCTGATCTTAAATTGAAATGATTGCGCGCGAAAAACTCAATTTGTTGCAGGCCAGGTTGGGCACGGCCATCCGCCGGGCCGACCTGCCCTCCGACCGCTGCCTGTTCGTCTTCGTGGAAGCGCCGGCCTTGAAGACCGCCTGTCAGTACGTTTTTCGCGGGATGGATGCCCGATACGTGACGAGCATTGGGGCCGATGACCGGCCCTTCTCCGGCTCGTTCCTGGTGGCGCACCACTTCGCGTTTGATCGGGACCATGTGTTTTGCAGCATTCTGGCGGAGGTTTCCGCATCCAATCCCAAGGTGGATAGCATCTCGGACGTTGTCCCCGCGGCCAATTGGGCGGAGCGGGAAATACGGGACATGGTGGGCGTTGAGTTCACCGGTCATCCCTATCCCAAGCGGCTGGTCCTGCCGGACGGCTGGCCGGAAGGCGTCCACCCGTTGCGCAAGAACATTGCCTGGAATTCCGTGCCCGAAGGCTACGATGACTCGCGCGAATTCAAGTTTGACGAACCGCCGGAGGGCTGCACGGTGGTGCCCTTCGGCCCGTTTCATCCCACCCTGGATGAACCGGCCCATTTCCGGCTTTACGTGGACGGAGAGCGGGTGCGCGGCTGCGAATACCGCGGCTTCATGGCCCATCGCGGCATTGAGAAGCTGGCCGAGTCGGTGCTGAGCTACAACGACATCCCGATCATGGCCGAGCGCATCTGCGGCATCTGCGGCTGCGTGCATAACGTCGCCTACGCCCAGGCGGTGGAAAGCGCCGCCGATTTGCAGGCGCCGCCGCGCGCGGAGTATCTGCGCACCATCCTGCTGGAACTGGAGCGGCTGCACAGCCATCTCCTCTGGGTCGGGCTGGCCTGCCACATCGTCGGTTTTGACACTTTGTTCATGCAATGCTTCCGCATTCGCGAACCGGTCATGTGGGTGGCCGAAAAAATCACCGGCAACCGCAAAACCTACGGGCTGTGCGTCATCGGCGGGGTGCGGCGGGACCTGACCGAGCCGTTGCAGGCCGAACTGCTGGAGGTGCTGGCGCGCCTGGAAACGGAATGGCAGACGGTGACCGGCGCGGTGTTGAAGGATCGCAACATCCAGCAGCGCACGCGCGGCGTGGGCATCGCTGACCGCAACCTGGTCAAGGAGGAGGGGCTGCTCGGACCGGTGGCGCGCGCGGCGGGCGTGGAGATGGATTGCCGTCGCGATCATCCTTATGCGGCCTACGACCGCGTGGCCTTCGAGGTCATTACCGCGCCGGACGGCGACGTCTGGTCGCGGCTGGTGGTGCGGGCGACGGAAGTGTTCGAGTCAATCAAAATCATCCGCCAATGCCTGGAAAAGATGGAGCGGGGGCCGATCCAGTTGCAATTGAAGGATGAATTGCCGGTCGGCCTCATGGGCTTGTCCTCTGTCGAGGCGCCGCGCGGTGAGGCCCATCATTTTGTCATCACGGGCGAGAACAACCGGCCGCGGCGCTGGCGGGTGCGCGCCCCGACCTATCAGAATCTACAGGGCGTGCCGGCGATGATCAAAGACCAGCAACTGGCCGACATGACGATAACGCTGGGCAGCATAGACCCGTGTTTCTCCTGCACCGACCGGCTGGAAACGATTGATGTGAAATCCGGCGCGGTCAAGATCTGGTCGCCGGAGGAACTGGCTGAGCTAAAACCATCTTAAGTGTTTGATTTCAGGCGCTCGCGGCGACATCCTCCGTAAAATGACGACAGACTCCACATCTCACCGAAATGGGGCACTCATGGAATTATACTGCCGTAACTGGACGATGCTGCTTGCGACCATGTCTCGCTTTCAAGACCTCTCAACCCCTTATTTGGCCTGGGTTCATCCAGATTATGAGCAAGCGCACATTCGCCTTGTCGTAGTAGGTAAGGAGACAAATGGCTGGGAAGCCCGTGATAAGCTCGCCGGTCTAAGCACCGAGCAGGCCGTAGAACGGCTGATGAGGAATTACCGTGATTTCCAGTTGGGCATAAACTACTCGGGGAAACAAGCCTTCTGGACGCCCGTTCATGAACTTTACCGCCGTCTGAATCCAACGGGCGTGACCTTCGGCTTCGTTGCTCTGAACGCTTCCAAAATGGATCAAGACCAGAGGCAGCCGAATGACGAAGCGCGGGATCTAATCATTGCGACCGGCTTACTTAGGGAAGAAATTCGTATTCTAGATCCGCATGTGGTTGTATTCCATACGGGTCCTCGTTACGAGAGCTGGCTTGATGGCTGGTTTCCCGATCTGAAGCGCACAGGTGATTTGTGGTTGGCCCGACTCGAGGCCACAGGGCTCCCTAAACACAGCTTCCGCTCATATCACCCGCAATACTTGAATCGCATTTCGAAACGTGCGGCAATATACGATAGAATCACAGCCGAGGTGACCAATGTGGCCTAACAAGTCTCCAGAACCAGCCGCCGTTGGGTGTGTCAGTTCCGTTTGCGCGGTTCACCTCGTAATTCGGCTGTGGCTCAGCGTGTTACGTTAATTCCTTTTACACTATGTCCTACGGAGATCCTGTTCCGAAAGAAGTCTGGGACGAGCGTTATGCTTGGATTCGCACACTAGAAGAGAGCGAGCGGCACGCTCTTGCGTCATATGTCTTGAGCTCCCAGGGTGTTTTCATCGCCTACGACCTCGAAATCGCATTCTGTGCAGGCGCATGGGTTTCCGTTATTGTATTGGCGCACGCGGTAATCGACGCCACGTTACGGGACACCGAGCTTGGCGATTACGCGTCGAATTCCAAAAAGGTTTTCGGAGGCAATGCTGAGCTTGAGTGGCTTCGTAAGTTCCGGAATTCACTTGTTCACGTTCGTGAGGGATACGACCCTTCCGATTTGGACAAGCTTGATTCATATCACGCCATGCTTGAAGACGATGCACGTCGTGCCATGAAACTGGTTTACCGCACAATATTTGCAAATCCTGGCACCTAAGGAAAAAAATAGCATCGACCGGGGCAGGTATGAGGGCGGGCAAGGGGCAGCGGAGCGTCAACGATACCGTGAAAGTGTGATTTGCCAACGCGGACACGGGATTTTGGCAGTGATTATTGGGATAGCCCGTGATATTATGCCATCTATGAAGACGCAGTTGGGGATTGAAAGCGCCGGAAGGGTTGTTCTGCCCAAGGAGATACGGAGCGAATTGGACGTTGGCCCCGGTGATTTGCTGGAGTTGGAAAGCGTGGGCGAGCGAATCACCCTTCGACCGGTTCGCGGCACGGCACCGCTCGCCAAGGACAAAGGCGTGTGTTTCTTTCGCGCCGGCCAGCCTTTGGCGGCTGCCGTTACCGACGGCCTGCTGGAACAAATTCGGGAGGGGCGCGACAAGCAGAATCTTGGCACAACCGGATGAAAGCGTTTTTGGACACGTCGGTTCTGGTGCAGGCTTTTTACATTCCCAGATGAAAACTGACTGCGAACTGGAAGAAAGGCTTGCCAACGGGTAACGGCGGGAGGAAAATCCACGAAAAAGGC
>JBEKUQ010000102.1:0-7078 GCA_049514835.1 Verrucomicrobiota bacterium
GCTTGTCCCCCAGTCATGGAAAAAATTTAACCCTCGTCCCCTGCCTGGGCAATTCGTAAATCGCCCTTCCATGAAAAACCAGAATCATGAGCGACGTGCTTGCGGAGTCGCCCGGAAGGCGAGGTGATTTGGACGGGGAATTCCGTCGGCGGGACGCCGACGGAGGCAACCGGGACGGTCGCGCTCCCAAAAGTCGCCAATGGTTGGGGCTGAAAAAGTTTGCAAGCCGCCGCCCGTTGCTCAAATTTGTTGAACTGCTTTTATGGATGTTGGACGAACTGCTTTTGGAACCTGGAACGGCGGCCGTTTCATGAGTTTTGGCGAGGCGCTCACCGAGGAGCGCTGGATCCGGCTCGTCCGCCAGGCCTACGACCGGGGCATCCGCACCTTCCTCACCGCCGATGTCTATGGGGCCGGCGCCGCCGATGCCCTGCTGGGGAGCGCCCTCGCCGGCCTGCCCCGCGCCAGTTATTGCCTCGTCGGCGCGGTGGGGCACGACTTCTACAAGGGCCGCCGCCAGGGCGCCGGCGGTTATCCCCGCTTCACCGACCCCGCGCTGCGGCCCCCGTCCGACTACGGCGGCTATGTGCGCATGGCCGTGGAAAAATCCCTGCAACGCTGCCGCGCCGAAAGGTTTGATCTGCTCCTCCTGCATAACCCGGACTCCATCGGCTACGGCAGCGACCGCGTCTGGTCCGCCCTGGACAAAATGAAGGAGGAAAAACTGGCGGACCGCCTCGGCCTGGCGCCCGGCCCGGCCAACGGCTTCACCTTGGATGTTCTTCTCTGTCTGGAGCGCTTCGGGCCGCTGCTGGATTGGGCCATGATTATTCTCAATCCTCTTGAACCGTGGCCCGGGCGGCTGGTGTTGCCGGCGGCCGTTCACCATGAGGTCAGTCTGATCACCCGCGTGGTGGATTACGGCGGCTTGTTCCATGACGATGTTGGCGCCGGCCACCCCTTCCTTCCCCACGACCACCGCTCCTTTCGCCCGGCCGGGTGGGTGGAGGCGGGCCGCAAGAAAATGGAGCAAATGCGTCCCATCGCCGCCCAACACAACCTGACCCTGCTGCAACTGGCCTGCCTTTGGAACCTCGCCCAACCCGCCGTCGAAAGCGTCGTGCCCACCCTCATCCAGGAAGCCGGTCCCGACAGCCGCCCCATCGAAAGCAAGACCGATGATTTGGCCGCCCTTCCCAGCGTCAAGTTTTCCCAAGAAGACCTTGACCTCATCGCCCGCGTGGGGGAAAACCAAGGTTGCATGACCTTGAAAGGCGCCCATCGCAGCCACACTGGCTCCCCGGAACCGGATCGCTGGGGATTGACCGCCGACCTCGAAGCCGTCGCCCGCCGCTGGCGCATCCATCCCGATCAGGACCTGGCCTGCACCCACCCCGAGGCGGGGAGGGCGGCGGAGGTGAAGGAGAAGAGATGAAATTAAAATGGCCCGTCGTCAATTTGTTTTCCGCAATTTGCATTTTGCAATTTGCATTTTCCATTCCCTCCGCCTCCGCCCAATCCGCCAACGACTCCCCGCGCCGCCGGCTTCTGCTTGACTTCGGCTGGAAGTTTCATCTGGGCGACGATTGGGGCACCGCCGAACGCCTCGACAAAGCCGGCCGGAGCGCCGGCCCGGCCGCGGCCCGGTTCAACGACAGCAGTTGGCGTTCGCTCAACCTCCCGCACGATTGGGCGGTCGAATTGCCCTTCGATCAAAATGCCAGTCTCAACCACGGTTTCAAACCCGTCGGCCCCGGCTTCGCCTCCAACAACGTCGGCTGGTACCGCCGATCCTTCCTCCTCCCGGCGCAGGACCTGGACAAGCGCCTCTATTTGGAAGTGGACGGCGCTTTCCGCGATACCCGCATTTTCGTCAACGGCTACCTCATCGGCCATCATGAAAGCGGCTACGACAGTTTCCGCTACGACATCACCGACGTGGCCAACTGTGGCGGCACCAACCTGCTGGCCATCCGCGTGGATGCTTCCGAATTCGAAGGCTGGTTCTACGAAGGCGCCGGCCTTTACCGCCATGTCTGGCTCGTCGAGACCGGTCCCTTGGCCATCGCCCCGGAAGGCACGTTCGTTTACGCGCAATTCTCCAACAACGTTCCCCGCGGCCCGGCCGCCATCCAAATCGAAACCCAGATTCGCAACTACCAGACCAAATCCGCTGATGCCACCCTGCAATGTCGCATCCTCGACCCCGACGGCAAGGAGGTCGCGCGCACCGAGCAACCCGCCGCGTTTGAGCCGTTTTCCCTGAAAACCGTGATGCAAACCACCCAGGTCCCTGCCCCCGCCCTCTGGTCCCCCGAAAAACCGCGCCTGTGCAAATTGGTCACCACCGTCACTTCCGGCGGCGCCGTCGTGGACCGCACCGAAACCGAATTCGGCATCCGCACCATTGCCTTTGACCCCAGCCAAGGATTCCTCCTCAACGGCGCCCCTTACGTCATCAAGGGCACCTGCAATCACCAGGACCACGCCGGCGTCGGCGCCGCCCTGCCCGACGCCCTCCAGTACTTCCGCGTCGCCGTCTTGAAGGAGATGGGCTGCAACGCCATCCGCACCGCGCACAATCCGCCCACCCCGGAATTGCTCGAAGCCTGCGACCGCCTCGGCCTGTTGGTCATGGATGAAAACCGTCTCCTGGGCAGCGACTCCCGCAACCTGGGCCGTCTGGAACGGCTCGTCCGCCGCGACCGCAATCATCCCAGCGTCTTTATTTGGTCCCTGGCCAACGAAGAATCCGTGCAGCGCTCCCCCACCGCCGCGCGCATCGCCACCACCATGGATCACCTGGTCCGCCAGTTGGACCCCACCCGCCTCTGCACCGCCGCCATGAACTCCTGGTCCAGCAACACCCCCGCCGGCATCTCCGCGGGCATTGATGTGCAGGGCTTCAATTATTTCCACAGCGGCGACATGGACCGCTTCCACGCCGCCAATCCCGCCATGCCGGCCATCGGCACGGAGGAAGCCAGCGCCTACTCCACCCGCGGCATTTACGAAGCGACGCCCCACTACCGCACGGCCTACGACACCAACGCGCCCGGCTACGGCGCCACCGCCGAGCAATGGTGGCAGTACTACAGCGCCCGGCCCTGGGCCAGCGGCGCTTTCGTCTGGACCGGCTTTGATTATCGCGGCGAACCTTCCCCCTTCCGCTGGCCCAACATCAGCTCCGAATTCGGCATCCTCGACACCTGCGGCTTCCCCAAGGATGTGTTTTACTACTACCAATCCTGGTGGACCGACAAAACCGTCCTCCATCTCATGCCCCATTGGAACTGGCCCGGCAAGGAAGGCCAGGACATTGACGTCCGCTGCTTCAGCAATTGCGAAGAAGTTGAACTCCTGCTCAACGGACAGAGCCTCGGCCGCAAGCCCATGCCGAAAAACTCCCACCTCCGCTGGTCTGTCCCGTACGCTCCCGGCACCCTCCTGGCCCGCGGCTACAAGGGCGGCCGCCAGCTCGCCCACGACCAGGTGGAAACCTCCGGCCCGCCCGCCGCCGTCCAGCTCTCCGCCGCCCGCGCCGTGCTGCGGGCCGACGGCGAAGACCTCGCCCTTGTCACAGTAAAAATACTTGACTCTCAGCGCCGCCCCGTCCCGGTCGCCGACAACCTCGTTCATTTCGAACTCTCCGGCCCCGCCGCCATTATCGGGGTGGGCAACGGCGATCCCGTTTCCCACGAACCCGATGTTTTCCTTCCCGCCGACGGCCAACCCTCCTCCGCGGGCTGGCAGCGCCACGTTTTCAGCGGCCTCGCCCAAGTCATGGTGCAATCCGCCAAAACCCCCGGCCAAATCCAGCTTGCCGCCCGTTGTGACGGTCTGGAACCGGCCACCCTCGAAATCTCCGCCCGGCCCTCCACCCCGCGCCCCGCCGCGCCCTGACCGTCCGGCCGTTGTTTTTGCAATTTGCGCGCTGGCGCGCGACCGCCCCCTCTGGTAGTATGCCTTGCGTTTTGGCTTGGGCGCGTTAGCCTTTCGCAGCTTGCGGCGCGCGAGCCGCAACGCCGGTTCCTAAATTGAAACTGGTAATTTGCATATTGCTATGAGGCGCATCATCCACGGTGTCACCGGTTCCATCGCCGCCTATAAAGCCGCCGAGTTGACCAGCCTGCTCGTCAAGGACGGATGCGACGTTTCCGTCGTCATGACCGCCGACGCCCTGCGCTTCATCACCGCCTTGCCCTTCCAGACCCTCTCCCGCCATCCCGTCGTCACCGATCTCTACGACCAGACCGAAGGTTGGAAGCCCTCCCACATCCAACTGGCCGACGAGGCCGATCTGCTCCTCATCGCCCCGGCCACCGCCAATACCATCGCCAAACTGGCCCTCGGCCTGGCCGACGACGCCTTGTCCTGCATCGCCCTGGCCCTCAATCCCAAGGCCAAACTTCTGCTCGCTCCGGCCATGAACGGCAAAATGTGGCTCCATCCCGCCACCCAGCAAAATGTGGCCACCCTGAAAAAGCGCGGCGCCCGGTTCATCGGCCCGGAAAAGGGCCTGCTCTCCTGCGGCTACGAGGGCCTGGGCCGCTTGTGGCCCTGCGCCGAAATCGCCCGCCACGCCGCCCGCCTCCTCCGCTAACCCCGCCAACCCATGGCCTTCCCCGGCGAACAAACCTATCAAAAGCTGGCGCGCCTGCTCGTCGCTCCGACGGTCGAGCCGAGCCAGCGGGCCGCGCGCATCCAGGCCGTGGAGAAAGACGTCATCCTGCCCCTGCGCCTGCTCCTCATGGCCGTCCTGGGCTACTTCTTTTTCATGATCCGTTGGACCGAAGTGACCAACGAGCCGCGCGGGGTCGGCCATGCCTTGTTCCAGAATTACTTCTGGTGCTATCTGGCGGCCAATCTCGTTGCGGGCGCCTGTTTTATCTGGGTCCGCGACATGAGCCTCAAAACCACTCAGTGGATCAACGTCACCATCGGCCTTCTCGATGTCTTCCTCATGGTCGGCCTGACCTTCATCATGGATGGCTTCGACACCCCGCTTTACGCGGTCTTTGCCGTCTTGATCCTCCACAACGCCCTGGCCATTCCGCTGGCCTTGCCTCAGCTCGTGCTCAATTTGCTCCTGATCCTTGGCTTCATGGCCGGCGGTTTCCTGGATAGACTTCTTATTTCAAGCGAGTCTATCGGCACGGCGGTGCAGTTCCTGCAGAATCACCTCCACATGGTCCCCCGCCTGGAGCCGGGCGACTGGAACTTGGAGCCGCGCACCGAATCCCCCTTGGAACGCATCCTCGTCCTGGTCATCTGGGCCGCCTGTTGCTACGGCATCCAGGTCCTCTTCGAAAAACAGAAACGGGCCGAGGCCGAAGCCACCGAATTCGCCGTCCGCCAGGAACGTCTCCGCACCGCCGGCCGCCTCGCCGCCGAAATCGCCCACAAAATCAAGAACCCCCTCGGCATCATCACCAACGCCGCCTTCTGCCTGCAACGCGCCGTCAACGACGGCGAATTCGCCGTCGAGGAACAAGTCAAGATCATCCGCGAGGAAGTCAGCCGCGCCGACCAGATCCTGACCGTCCTCATGGGTTACGCCCAACTGGCCGAAGGCCGCGTCGAACGCCTCGAACTGGCCGCCGAAATTGACGACGCCCTCCTCCAAGTCTTCCCCCCCGCCGCCAAATACGACGTCCGCATCCGGCGCTCTTACGCCACCGATCTTCCCACCATCCTCATGCAACGCCAGCACCTCTCCAGCGTCCTGGTCAATTTGCTGCAAAACTCCCGCGAGGCCCTCGACGGCCACGGCGAAATCGAGGTCGCCACCCACTATGGCGAGCAGGATTCCATCGTCATCACCATCGCCGACAACGGCCCGGGCATCGCCCCCGACAAAATGGATCGAATCTTCGAGGCCTATTTCACCACCCGGGCCAAGGGCACCGGCCTGGGCCTCGCTATTGTCAAACATAACACCGAAATGTACGGCGGCGCCGTCAAGGTCGAGTCCGAGCTGGGCAAAGGCACCCGCTTCACCCTCCTCTTCCCGTCCCGCATCCTGATGAAGCTAAACCCATGAGCCTCCCCCTTCCCCCCATCCTGGTCGTGGACGACGAAAGGAACATGCGCCTTTCCTTGAAGTCCATCCTTCAAGGCGAGGGCTATGACGTCCATCCGACCGAATCCGCCGAAGAAGCCCTCGCCGCCCTGGAAAAACTCGAGTTCCTCATGGTCATCACCGACGCCCGCCTCGGCAAAATGAGCGGCTACGAATTCCTCGCCCAGTCCTGCAAACGCTGGCCCCACGTCCCCTTCCTCATGATCACCGCCTACGCCACTCCCAAGCTCGCGGTGGAGGCCATCAAAGCCGGCGCCATTGACTACCTGGCCAAGCCTTTCGCTCCCGAAGAACTCCTCCACGCCGTCTCCCGCTGCGCCGAACGCCACCGCTTGCTCCGCGAAAACGCCGCCTTGCGCGCCCACGCCACCGAAGCCTACCAGCTCGAACAAATCATCGGCGAATCCCCCAAAATGGTCGAACTGCGCAGTCTCATCCAAAGCGTCGCCCCCACCAATGCCACCGTCCTCATCCTCGGCGAAAGCGGCACCGGCAAGGAACTGGTCGCCGGCGCCCTCCACAGCCTCAGCCGCCGCTCCCAAAAGAATTACATCCGCATCAACTGCGCCGCCATCCCGGAAAACCTCCTCGAAAGCGAACTCTTCGGCCACGAAAAAGGCGCCTTCACCGGCGCCATCCGCCAAAAACTCGGCCGCGTCGAGGAAGCCGACGGCGGCACCATTTTCCTGGATGAAATCGGCGACATGAGCCGCTCCCTCCAGGCCAAACTCCTCCGCTTCCTCGAAGACGGCTCCTTCACCCGCGTCGGCGGCAACGACGAACTCAAGGTGGACGTCCGCCTCATCGCCGCCACCAACCGCGACATCATCGAAGCCATCCGCCAGAACAACTTCCGCGAAGACCTCTTCCACCGCCTCAACGTCGTCAAATTAAGTCCCCCGCCCCTGCGCGAACGCGGCACCGACATCGTTCTTCTGGCCGAAAACTTCCTCCGCCACTACAACGGTTTCATGAACAAGCACATCCGCGCCGTCT
>JBEKUQ010000103.1:0-7073 GCA_049514835.1 Verrucomicrobiota bacterium
ATCGCGCGGGTGCGGACGGGGGTGATGTTTTCCGGTGTGCCGAAGGTGAACCGCCAGACGCCCGGCAGGATTTGGGCCGGAGCGGGCGCGGGCGGTGTTTGCGCAATAGAGTTGACACAAGCGGCCGCGGCCAGGATGCCGAGGAGGAGGAGCGGGCGTTTCATTTTTTCAACGGGATGGGTCATCGGCGTGCAACGGCTGCCATCGCATTACCCGGGCCACAACACCAGTTGCGACCAGCTCCGCAAGACTGCCACGAATTCCGTCATAGACAAGCGTTTCCGCGTGTTCACTGAACATCGGTGATTCGGGCGCGCCAGCATCAAAAGAAATTGATTTTGATGCGCCCGGAAGCTAATTTTCCAGCATGAGCGCCACTGTGCAGTATTTGACCAATGAAAAAGGGCGGAAAACCGCCGTGGTTCTGGACATTGACGATTACGAAAAGCTGTTGGAAGACTTGGACGATCTGGCGGTCATTGCGGAACGGCGCGGGGAAGAAACCATTCCTCACGCCGAGTTCAAGAAAGGGCTGAAACGCCATGTCCTTTCACATTGAGTGGAAGAAATCCAGGAGGGCAGGGCGGGCAGTCCTCCCCAAGAACCCTCACCTCACCCTGACCCTCTCCCCTCCCATCGGATGGGAGCGGAGAGGGAACAGCCGGCGGACGCAATTGGTTTCACGGGAGTTTGCCGAGCAGCGACAGGTTCAGGGGAACAAGGCGCGAAGTTGCTTCGGGGAAATCTCTGCCCGCCGACCGGCTGTGGCATAGGAACCGACGTGGCACGACCGTCGCGCGGCGGGCAGGGGACTGCCCGCCCTACCGGGTTGGAAGGGCGGCCACAGTCACGTTGTCAAACATGACCGTGGTGGTGATTCTGGGATCGGTGGAGGAGGCGGCCAAGCCGGCTAAAAGGTCTGATTTCAGGGGCAAGGTGATTTCCGCGAGGCGGGTCCATTCCTTCCCGTCGGGCGAAGAGGAGGCGGTGAAGGTGTTGCCGGCGCGGCTGAGGCGCAGCCAACAGTAACCGAGCATCCGGCCAGCCTCGGAATACGGTTGGCCCAACCGGGGACTCTCGGCGGCGACCACGGCTGCGGCGCCGGCGGAGGCGCGGGTCTGAAATCGGGCCAGATAGCCGGCGCTTTCCACGTTGCGCCGGTTTTGCGGCGCGATGAGGAGGGCAGCGAAGGGGGAGCCGGGCGCGGACGATTCGCGCATGATCACGCCGACGGTCGAGAGCGCGGCGCTCATTTGCGGAACGAAGCGCGCGATGACGGCGCCGTCGCCGGTCATCGGCTGCGAGGCGAATTGAAATTGATCTTCCGCGCCGCCCAGGCCCGCGCCCGCGCCGTTCAGGGTGAAGGTGCGGCCGTCGAATTGCGTGGAACCCTTGACGTTGGCCGCGCCGACATCCTGCGCCGCCCAAGGGGCGGGCGGCCCGGCGCTGATGCCCGTTTCCCATGAGTCGGCGCTTTGGCCGGCGGCGTTGCGCGCGGCGGCGACATAATAATTGACAGTGCCGGGAGCGACGCCGGCATCGGTGTAAGCGGCGGTTTGGACGTTCCGGGCAATGACGGCGTAAGGGCCGCCGGGAGCGGCGGAGCGTTTGATGGTGTAATCTGCCGCGCCCACGGAGGCGATCCAGGCGAGCCGGTTGCCTTGCGGGGAGCCAGCGGCGATGATGGCTCCCGGCGCGGCGGGCGGCGCGGTGGGGGGAGGCGCTGCCGACCTGGGCGGGAAGAAGGCATAGAGAAGCGTGCCGAAGCCGGTGTGGTCGTGGTTGCTCATCGCGCCTTCAGGCCGGACGTGTTCTTCGACAACGCGCTCGGTAAAAGGCGCCGCGAGGCCGGCGCGCATGGCATAATGATTGAAGATTTGCTCGTAGATGGGGCGGAAGGAGGAGCGGGCGGAGATTTTTTCCCAGGGATACCGGCCCGTTCTGTCCATCATTGGCGTGAAGGGGACGCCGCCGCCGAGCAGATATTTCGCGGTGTATTCGAACCCCTTGAGCAGGCGGTTGTCCGCATAGCCGTAGAGGTCCAGGCCCTGGTTCCAGGCGATCTGGCAGCAATCGCCGAGCAGGCCGAGACCGAGCTGGGTGTGCTGCTGGTCGCGGCCGCTTTCCTGCGCCTGGCCGTCTTGGTTGATGACGTAATAGGTGAGGCGGCCATTGCCGGCGCCATCGCAATAGTAGCGCAAGGCCCTTTCAAACATGGCGCGGTCGTTGCAGAAGACGGCGATGGCGAGCATGGTCCTTTCGGCGGCGGCGTCCCAGTTGCCGTTGGCGAAGGGGGCAAAATCCTTGATCTCAGGATAAATGACGTTGGTCAGCATTTGCTCGCACCGGCGGATTTCCGCCTCCGTCCAGCCGGCGTTGGAATAACGGAGCAGTTCGGCGGCGTTGACCATCTGGAAAGGCCCCAGGCCGGCCATGAGAACTCCGTCGCGCCCGGTGACGCGCTGGAGGGTGGAGGCCCAGGCGTTGAGGATCTGTTTGGCCTTGTCGGCGTGCGCCTTCTCGCCGGTCAGGCGCCACATCAGGGCATTTTGATAGGCGGCGGCCGCGTCGTCGTTGAACTGGCCGAAGTTCACGTTGGGAGCGCGTCCGATGGTCTGGCCGGGGCCTAGCATGACGCAGGTGGATTGAGAGAACCTGTTGGCGCGAAAGACCTGGAAGCCGGCGGCGATGACCGGATCGTTCGCCTTGATGCCGTTACTCATCCGTTCCAGGTCTTCCCTGGATTGAAGGAGGCCGGGATGGACGAACGGTTGCGCCGGGGCGGCGCGGGCCGTGGCGGGGAGCAAACCCAACAGCGCCACGAGGAAAGAGTTTCTGGCGAGCGCGGCTTTCACGGTCCTGGCTTGGGTTCTGGGGCAATCCAGACGGCCTGCCCGCCGCCCGCGCCCAGGGGAATGTCGAGGACGGTCTTGGAATTCACGGCCAGCGTTTTGACGCCGACTTTCGTTTTTGTTGTCGCAGTGTCGTCGTCCGAATAAATATGCGCCACATAATTCCGGCCATTATCCAAAAAGGCGAGCGGGGCCCGCAAGGCGCGCGGCTCGCTATTGTTGACGGTGCCAAGGAACCAGTCGTCGCCGCTGCGGCGGGCGATGGTGGCGAATTTTCCAATCTCGCCGTTGAGCACGCGCGTGTCGTCCCAAACCGTCGGGACCTTCTGGAAGAACTCAATTTCCGGCTCGCCCTGATACAGGGCGGGCCGGTCGTACCAGAAAATCCATTGCAAGGGACTGAAGGAAACGACGGCCATGGCCAATTGATGGGCGTGGGTGGTCTTGAGTCGTTTGTCGTAATAACAAACGGTGTAATCGGCCGGACCGGCGGTGTAGCGGGCGAAGGGAAGGGTGCAATTGTGTTCGGGGGTGGGAAAGTGCTCGTTGCCGCGGATGCCCTCGACGGTGAGCAGGTTGGGAAACTCGCGGCCCAGGCCCATGGAACGGTAGCCGTCGTGAATGTTGAGGAGAAGGCGGTGCAGGACGGCCTTTTGCACCGTTTCCGTGACCCAGGCCGTCTCCTCCTGCGGGCCGACCTCGATGAAACCAATTTTGACACCCTTCACGCCCCATTTTTCGTAAAGGGGAAAAAGAATGTCGCGCTGCTTTTTGATCTGCCGCCGGTCCACGTAAAGGATCACCCCCACGTTTTTGGTCTGGCCATAACGGATGATTTCGGGGAGGTCGAGATTGGGGGCGCGCGCGGTGGTGGCGTCACCGGTGGGCAAGTCCTCGGCGCCATACCATCGGTCGTCCAGCCCCACGTATTGCAATCCGCCCTTTTCCGCGAAATCAATGATGGCCTTGGAATTGGAAGTGGTCAGGGCGGTGTCGCGCATCACCTTGCCCGGCTTGATCCAGGAGGTGTCCGGCAGGGCGGAGGGCGGGACCAAGTCAAGCAAAAGATAATTGCGCTCCAGCAGATCGCCCGGCTTTTCCCCCAGGATGAAGGTGCGCCACGGCGTGGCGGCGCCGGGGGCCAGGCGGGCGGGCCAGCGGCCCGGGCGGGT
The DNA here is from genome assembly GCA_049514835.1 of Verrucomicrobiota bacterium. GTDB lineage: Bacteria > Verrucomicrobiota > Verrucomicrobiia > Limisphaerales > Palsa-1400 > JBEKOF01. Next base: position 4,025 of record JBEKUQ010000103.1, read on the forward strand.
GCTGTCGTTGTTGGCGCTGGATCCCCCCAGCGCGCTGACCAGCGCCCCGGGCGCGCCCGGCAAGCCGGACAATAACATGCGCGGATAATTTTCGTTGTCGGCCTCGGCCAGCGAGGCGAACAGGCCGTTGGCCAACTCCAGCGTCAAGGGGCGTTCGCAATACGGCTGAATGTCAGCCACCCGCACCCGGTGATACTCCCCTTCCGTGCCGTGCTCCTCGTAACCCATGGTTTCGGGGGCGAAACGGAATTCCGTCCGCTCGGCCGTGAAGACGAATTCGCGCGAACCATTTTGCGCGGGAAAGGAATAACGGAACGCCGCGCCTTCGTTGTAGGCGCGAAAAACAATCTGGATCAGTTCGCCCGACTTCGCTTTCAGGTCAACCTCCAGCTCGCGATAATTGTCGGGAATGATTTTGCGCTCGCCAAAATTGTTGGTCCATTCGCCGTGGTGCGAACGCGAGGAACTTTTGGCCAATTGAAATCCGTTGGTCAGGCCAGGCTCAAAACCGAGTCTTGACTCCAGCACCGCCGGTTTGCCCCGGAAGGAAATCGTGTAAGCCGGCGCGCCGTCGGCCTGGAGCAGAAACTCCACCGCCACCTTGCCGTCGGGAGACTTGACCCGCTCGGCCGGCGGCGCGGCTGCGGGGGCGGAGAAGGCCAGAGCGAGCGGGAAAACGGTTTGGAGAAGGAGGCATTGAAAACGCTTCATGGATCAAGATGCTTCATGGATAAATATGGCGAACCACCACGCTGCCGTCCGATGGGGTTTAAGTAAAGCCCGCATTTGACCTTTAACCAGTCCGTGGCACAATCCTCCCGCCGTCGGATTTTTCCTGCCGTGAAGACTATGAAACCAAAGAAACCAATTGCGTCCCTGATTACGAATATCCGCAACCAGAAGGTCATTTTGGACGCTGACCTGGCGGAGCTTTATGGCGTTCCGACGAAAGTTTTCAACCAGGCGGTGAAACGGAACAGAGATCGTTTTCCGGAGGATTTTATGTTCCAACTGACCGCGACGGAATTGGAGAAATTGAGGTCGCAATTTCCACCTTCAAGTTTGGAAGTCCTTCAAACAGAGGGGCTTGCGCCGAACTGGTCACAATTTGTGACCAGTTCCAACAGACATCGAGGCGCTGCTTATCGTCCTTACGCCTTCACCGAGCACGGGGCCATCATGGCCGCGACGGTGTTGAACAGTCCCGAAGCCGTGGCGATGAGCGTCTTTGTCGTGAGGGCATTTGTGCAAATGCGCGAACAACTGCTGGCCAATGCCACCATCCTCAAACGTCTGGCGGAAATTGACAAAACGCTGCTGGAACACGACTCGGCCTTGCGCATCATCTGGGAAAAGCTGCAGCCGCTGCTCGTCCCGCCGCCCGACCAACCGCGGCGCATCAAGGGTTTCAACCCCGGCGACAAATGATCGCCTCCAAACCATGCCAGTCGCCATCTTTTTCCCCCTTCCCCCTTTCACTATTCCCCACGGCTCCCATCAATCTACTTGACCTTTAACCGGCCCGTGCCACAATCCTCCCGCCATGACATCCCCGCGCCCGAACATTGCTACTGGATGCCATGCTGCCCGCCATTCTTGACCGCGCCTTCAAAGGAGAACGATGAAATCGCCTGACGACTTAACCTTGGCCGAAATCAAAATCGCGGAGGATTCGGCAAAATGAAACCGATCCGCTTCTCCGCACACGCCGAAGCCAACCTGATTGAGCGCGAGATCAGCCGTGCGGAGGCGGAGGCGGCCATCGGCCAGCCCAACCGTCGCGAACCGGGGCGCCCGCCGCGCGAGATTGTCAATCGCGTTTATTCTGATACAATAACGGGTGAAACGATGCTCTTGCGCGCGGTCATTGAGGAAACGGAATCAGAAATTGCTGTTATCACGCTTTTCAAAACATCGAAATTGAAGAAATATTTGCCGGAGAAAACGCCATGAAAGTTGAATACGACGCGCAAACGGACACCCTCACCATCACGCTTCGCGAAGCGCGCATCCGGGAGAGCGACGAGGTTCGCCCCGGTGTCATCGCCGATTTCGGATATGACGGCGGCGTGGTGCGTTTCGAAGTGCTGGACGCTTCCAAAGTGGTGGACCGCACCCGCGAGATGCAATTTGCCCTTGCCGGAGAAGGCTGACCAAGCTTGAAAAGGCCAACCTGATCAACGAACTGGATGATGTCATTCTGACGTGCGACCTGCCGGAGCATGGCTTGAGCGCGGGCGACATTGGAACGGTCGTGCTGGTGCATCGGCGCGCCGCGGGCTACGAGGTCGAATTCACTTCCCTGGACGGCGACACGATGGCGGTCGTCACTCTGATGGCCCATCAAGTTCGCGCCACTCAGAGCGGCGAGATCGCCCATGTCCGGGCCATGGCGGCGGCGTGACTTTATCGCAGCCGGCAAGAGGGAGGATCGGGGCGGCCGAGGACGGTCGCGCTCCCCGCCGCGGCAAAAACGGATAATCGGACTTTGCAAAGGGAACGGCGTGTTGCATCGTGAGGCGCAGTCATGAAAACAAGTCCATTTGCCGGCAAGCCAGTGGAAGCCGGGATGCTGATCAACGTGCCCAGACTGGTGACGGCCTATTATACCCTGTCGCCCGACCCGGCGGCGCCCGCGCAACGGGTGGCGTTTGGCACATCCGGGCATCGCGGATCGGCCTGCAACGGTTCTTTCAACGAGGACCATATTCTGGCGATCACGCAAGCGATCTGCCTTTATCGAAAGCAACAGGGAACCGACGGCCCGCTGTTTCTGGGCATGGACACGCACGCGCTGTCGGTCCCGGCCGGCGCGACGGCGCTGGAGGTGCTGGCGGGCAACGGAGTGGAGGTGATGATTGCGGCCGGGGATGAATACACGCCGACCCCGGTGATTTCGCACGCGATCCTGAGGCGCAATCGCGGCCGGAAAACCGGGCTGGCCGATGGCATCGTCGTCACGCCGTCGCACAATCCGCCGCAGGATGGCGGCTTCAAATACAACGCGACCCATGGCGGCCCGGCGGACACGGTGGCGACGAATTGGATT
>JBEKUQ010000104.1:0-6958 GCA_049514835.1 Verrucomicrobiota bacterium
ATAAATCGAGGCGACTTTACGCGGTGTGGCTCCTGGTTGTGCCGCGATAACTAAAATATCGGAGTTGACGGTGCGATCCGGATCGGGGTCATGATTACTCGCAAAGGCAATCGAGCCACTGTCAGGCGACCATACGGGCAGTTCCTCTTCGAAGTTCGTCCCGGTCGTTAGCGGATTCAGCTTGCGATTCTCGATATCGAACAGATAAAGATGCTGCCGGGAATCCGCGCCCAGGTATCCTTCTCCGTCCTGCTTGAAATGATAGCGGTCAATGACGATCGGTTTTGGAGGTTTGGCTGGGGCGGATTCCCCTTCGGGTTTATCGGGAGCGGGGTTCTCTTCCTTTTTCATCACCAGCACGAGTTTCTTCGAATCAGGCGACCATTCGTAGCTGCTGAGCTTGTCCTTGACGTTGGTGAGTTGTCGGGCTTCTCCGCCCCGGCGGTCGAGCACCCAGACCTGCGGTCCTTTCGCGTCACCGGGCCGCGACGAGAGGAAAGAGAGATACTTGCCATCTGGGCTCCAGCGGGGTGAGGTCTCGGATTCTGGACTATAAGTGAGCCGGACATCTTCCCTGCCGTCCCAACTGACCATCCAGATGGAGGTCTTGCGTTCGTCGGCTTCGCGGTCAGTTCGGGTGACAGTGTAAGCGACCCATTTGCCATCAGGCGAGCAGCGTGGATCGGCAACGTCCTGAATACGAGAAATGTCATCTATTCGCAAGGGGTGTTGTTGCGGCGCCGCCTGGGCCTCGATGTAGGACACGATGCACAGTGGGAGCATCCAAAAGATTCGCATGGGTAAGTGCATTTGATGATGTTTTTACAAAACCTCATTCAATGTCAAGGCGCCGATCAGAGGGAGATTGTATTGGACAGCATCACCTCCTGGAACTTCACGGGCGGAGCGGGTGCATCGCTTTCAACTCGCAGCCATTTGCTCAAGGTGGACAACCCGACACCAGGTCGCCCAGCAAAGTCCCGTTGGGTCAATTGACGTTGGTGGAAACGCGCCAGCAATCGTTGCCGTTGTCTATGGGTCCAACGCCGCCGACCTGATCCAGATTTTGAAAAGTTCATGCCGCCAACGTCGCACAAACTGCCAGGTCAAACTAGGCGTGGCCGCTCAGGCGCATACGAAAAAACAGCCCGTGGCAAAGCAAAGCGCAATCTTCCCTTATGACCGGGCTTAAAGCGGGCCGGCCTTTTAATCAGCGTTGCTAATACTTTGCCTTAGAATGGCCACGACCTCCGGCGATCCTGGTCGCAAGTTGTTCACAGCATGGCACTTGCGCAACGTCCGCAGCATTTGACATTCTTATGTTGGCGTGTTAGCGTTTCGTAAGACGAACTCCGGGCCTCGGAGCCGGCGGGACTGAAAGAGGTTCCGCTCCCTCGCGGCGAGGCTGATTTGACTTAACTTTAACTGATTAAAAACATGAGTGATGCAAACGCGACGGCAGGCGTGTCGGCGGATGTCCCGGGGAGATCGAAAATATCCGAGGTGGTGATCCGTTTTGCGGGCAATTCCCAGGACGGCATTCAAGCCATCGGCGGGTTCCTCGCCCGGCTGGCCGGCCGGAGCGCGCAGGAAGTGATGACTTTCATGACCATCCCTTCCACCATTTCCGGGGGACCGTCCATTTTCCAGGTGCGCATCGGCTCGGGCGAAGTCCTGAGCGCGGGCGATGAAGCCGACGTGCTCATGGCCTTTTACCAGCATTCCTATGAAAGCCATGCCAGCTCCGTGCGCAAGGGTGGGATCATTATTTATGACTCGGACCACGTGCAGGCCAATCCGGATTGGGAAAAGGAATACCGGCACGTGGGCGTTCCCATTTCCAGCCGGACCATCGAAGCCATCGGCGGATCGGGCAAGGACAAGGGCAAAAACATTTTCGCGCTCGGGCTGGTGGCGAAGATTTTTGATTTGAACGTGCCCAAGCTGGAACGGCTGATCTCGGAGCGATTCGGCGGCAAGGACGAGAGCGTTGTCAAGAACGCGATGATGGCCTTTCATGCCGGCTACGGCTATTCGGTGGGCAACATTCTGGAGACCTTCCAATTCGTCGAATCCAAAAGCCGCGCGGGCCAGCAGGTGGTGATGACCGGCAACGAGGCCCTGGCCTACGGGCTGATCGCCGCCGGGGTGCGCTTCGGCGCGGCCTACCCCATCACCCCGTGGTCGGAGATCATGGAATTGCTGCGGCGCGAGCTGCCCAAATACGGCGGCACGTTTGTGCAGTGCGAAGATGAAATCGCCTCCATTTCCATGGCCATCGGGGCGAGCTGGGCGGGGCGGGTGGCGGTGACCGGCTCCAGCGGACCGGGTCTCTCGCTCAAACAGGAGGCCTTGGGCTGGGCGGTCATGGCGGAAGTGCCGCTGATTGTTGTTGACGTGCAGCGGGGCGGGCCGTCCACCGGCTTGCCCACCAGCGTGGAGCAGTCCGACTTGAACATCGCCTGCTTTGGCGGCCACGGCGACGCGCCGCGGGCCGTGCTGGCCCCGACCGGAGTGGAGGATTGTTTTTATACCGCGATTGAGGCGGTCAACATCGCCCGCAAATACAACGTGCCGGTGGTGATCTTGAGCGACCAGGCCATTGCCACGCGCATCGAAGCGTTTGCCGAACCGGGCCTGGAAAAGGTCTGCCAGGACATTTCGCCGGACCTCAGCACGGTCGAGGAATACATTCCCTACGATCTGGACACCATCAGCGGGGTGACGCCGCGCAAGGTCGCCGGCACGCGCATCTTGAACGGGAAATACCCCGTGGCCAGCGGCCTGGAGCACGATGAAATGGGGCATCCCACCGGCTCGCCCAAGCTGCATATGGAAATGACGGCCAAGCGGCGGCGCAAACTGCAAAGCCTCGCCGCCGAACTGCCGGCGCCCCAGGTCTATGGCCCGCCGGAAGGCAATCTGCTGCTGGTCGGCTGGGGTTCCACCCAGGGGCCGCTGCACGAGGCGGTGGACCGCGCCCGCGCGGCGGGCGACAGCGTTTCGGCCGTCCACATCCGCTACCTCAACCCGCTGCCGCCGGGGCTGGAAAACATTTTTGCCGGATTCAACCACGTCTTTGTCGTGGAGATGAACGACGAGGGGCTTTACGGCTACGGCCAGTTGGGCGGCCTGTTGCGGGCGCGTTTTTGCGACGGCAAAATCCGCGGCCTGAACAAGACCGACGGCCTGACCTGGCGGGTGCGGGAAATCCTGGAGCGGGCCAGGAGCACCGTCGCCGACGGCCTGCGCAAGATGTGATTTCAATCACGTAAAGAAGAATTTAACAAAAGAGAATTTATGAGCCAAATCACCCTCGAGGCGCCCCCGGCGCCGGCCTCCGAGCCGGAACGCAAGCCGCTCAGCAAAAAAGACATTTCCTCCGACCACCCGACGTGGTGTCCCGGCTGCGGCGATTTTTCCGTCCTGGCCCTGTATTTCAAGCTGCTGGAAAAGCGGCAGATCCGGCACGAAAGCATCAGCACGGTGGCGGGCATTGGCTGCTCCAGCCGGTTTCCCTATTTCGTCCAGGCCCACGGGGCGCACTTCATTCATGGGCGCGCCCTGCCCTTTGCCAGCGGCATTTCCCTTTCCCGCCCCGACCTGCACGTGTTCGTGTTTGGCGGCGACGGCGACGCCTATTCCATCGGCGGGAACCACCTCACGCACACCGCGCGCAAGAACATCAAGATGACCTACGTGGTGATGGACAACTGGGTTTATGGGCTGACCAAAAAGCAGACTTCCCCCACCTCGCCCATCGGCTTCAGGAGCAAGACCGACTCGGCGGGCGCGGTGGACCAGCCGATCAACCCGATGAAGCAGTTGATCGCCGCCGGGGCGAGTTTTGTCGCCCGCGCCACCCATACCAACCCCAATCATCTGCTGCAAATGATGGAAGCGGCCATGGACCACGACGGCTTCAGCGTCATCGAATGCCTGAGCGAATGCGTGGAATTCTACGAAGGGGCGTTCGACGCCTCCAATCCGCGCAAGGGTGGCGCGTTCAATCCCGTGCCCGCGGACCACGACGTGACCGACGAAGTGGCGGCCTACAAACTGGCCAACGCCCCTTTCCCGGGTTACTTCGGCATCTTTTACAAGTCCGGCCGGCCGACCAAGAACAAGCTGGAGGCGGACCTGAACGCCGCCGCGCAACAGAAAGTGGCCGGCAAAAAGGACTGGCAAATCCTGCAAGAAACCTTCAACCGGCTGAAATAAGATCCGCGTTGGCCCGACTTTCGCAACTGGATGGGGTCAGGGTTCGTAAGTTGCGGCAAATCAGGGCAGCGTTCCAAAAGGTCTGGACCAAAGCCATTTTCCCCTTAATTTTGGGTAACTGTTCAGCTAGGTTCAGGTAGGGACGCCTCGCCGAGGCGTCCGGGGGTGGCAGTCCTGCCTTGGACGCCTCGGCGAGGCGTCCCCACCTGAATAGTTACAATTTTGGAGTGCAGCGGCTTGCCGCCGCTTGCGAAAGTGGGACCGAGTTTCCCGCATTCCCAATGATTTGTGGATAAGATTTTACCGAAACGACACCCAGTTGTCACATTGCCGTGGCAAACTCGCGCCGTGAAAAAAGTCCTGATCCTGACGGCCGGTTTCGGCGACGGGCACAATACGGCGGCCCGCAACGTGGCGGACGCGCTGGAGTTCATGTCGGACGACGTGAAGGTGGAGGTGCTGGACGTGTTCCAAAGCAGCCTGGGCCTCGTCAACGATATTTTAAGGAAGACTTACCTCGGGCTGGCGCGCTACGCGCCGGGGGTGTGGAACGGGATTTACGCGATGCTGGACAACTCGAAATCGCTCGAGCACAAGCTGCTGGCCTTTGGCAAATTGAAGAGCGCGCTGGCCGGCATCCTGGAGACGGCGCAGCCGGATTGCGTGCTCTCGACCTATCCGGTTTACGGGCACGTCATCCAGGAGATTTACCGGGATCATTCGGAACGGCCCTTCCGGTTCATCACGGTGGTGACGGATTCGATCTCGATAAACTCGTCGTGGTATCGGGCGCCGAGCGACTGGTTCTGCGTGCCGAACGAGGCGACGGCGGAGGTGCTGCGCCAGCATGGCGTGGCGGGGGAGAAGATCAAGGCCTTTGGGTTCCCGGTCAGCCCGGTTTTCGCCGAGTTGAAGGCGGGGGAACTGGCCGGGCCGCAATGCGTTCCGCCCTACAAAATTCTGTACATTATAAATACGGGGAAGAAAAAGACCGGGAAGGCGATTGACCGTCTTTTGGAAATCCCCAACACCCACCTGACCATCACGGTGGGGCGCGACGCGGAACTGAAGGAGAAACTGGCCAGGCGCGCCAGGGAACACGGGGACCGGGTGCAAATCTTCGGCTGGACCAATCAAATGCCGCACTTGATGCTGACCCATCACCTGGTCATCACCAAGGCGGGCGGGGCCACGGTGCAGGAGGCGATTGCGGCGCGATGTCCCATGATTTTGAACCAGGTGCTGCCCGGCCAGGAGGAGGGCAACGCGCGGCTGGTGGAGGAGGCCGGCGCGGGGGTGGTGGCGGAGAAAAACCGGGAGGCGGCCGAATGGGTGGCGAAGGCGTTTGCGGACGACGGGCGGGTGTGGCGGGGTTGGCGGGAGAATCTGGCCAAAATTTCGCGGCCGGACGCTTCCATCCGGGTGGCGGAGCTGGCGCTGGGCCAGTGCGACCTGGAAGGGCCGGGAAGCAAGCGGCTGAAATTATTTGAGGCGCCGCCCGCGGCCGTGGCCGTGGCTTCCGCGGCCTCCGGCGGCGCGGGGCAGGCGCGGATGTTGCTCTGCGATTTTCACATTCACACCAATTATTCGGACGGAAAATTGACCGTGCCGGAGGTGGTGGATTTTTACGGGCGGCGGGCCTTCGATTGCATCTGCATCACCGATCATCTGGCGGATCCGCGCCGCTTGATTGGCAAACTGAGCCGGCTGGCCAACTTCACGCTCGGGCCCGAGCAATTGAACGAGTATTTCGAGGTGCTCGACGCGGAGAAGCGCCGGGCCTGGCGCAAGTACCGCATGCTGGTCATGGCGGGAATCGAATTCAACAAGGATGGCTACCGGAAGAAGACCTCGGCGCATTTGCTGGGGATTGACCTGAAGGGGCCGATCAACCCGGCGCTGGATTTGCCGGAAACCATCGCGGAGATTCACGCCCAGAACGGGCTGGCGGTGGCGTCCCATCCGCACCTCATGAAAAGCGAGTGGGGCAAGAACACGCTCTATCTTTGGGAGAACCAGGAGAAGTTCGCGCCCTTGCTGGACGCGTGGGAAATCGCCAATCGCAACAACATTTTCACGCCGGTGGGCTTGAAGCGCCTGGCCTTTCTGGCCAACAGCGACTTTCACAAGCCCAAGCACATCTATTCGTGGAAGACCCTCTTGCGCTGCCAGAAGGACCCGGCAGCGATCAAGGCCTGCATTCGGAAAAACGAGCAGGTGGCGATCACGCTCTATCGCGACGGGGCCACCGCCGAGGAAGCGCAGCATGACCCGTCCAATTTGGCCAAGGAACAATTCCAGCCGAAGGTGGTGTCGGCCTGAGGGCGCGCCGGGGGAATGACAAATTATAAATGCTAAATTGGATCAGTTGACGGGATTGGAGGAGAAATCCAGAGCCACGCCTTCCTTGGTGCTGCGGGCGTAAATGTGGCCGTTGCTGATGGCCACGGAATTCCAGCACTTGCCGTTCAGGACGTGGGCGCGGGCCAATTCGGTGTAAGCCCCCGGGGCCGCGTTGGCCAGGACGAGGTCGCCGGCGTCGCTGAGCACCAGCAGTTTGCCATCCACCAGGTTGACGCCGCCGGGGCCGAAGCCGGCCTTCCGCCACTTGACTTCGCCGGTGTTGAGGTCCACGCATTCCAGCGGGGCGGTGGCGAACTTGGCCTGGCCGAATATTCCGTAAAGGCAGCCGTTCAGCACCACCGGCGTTGACCAATGGCTGCTTTCGTCGTTGCTA
>JBEKUQ010000105.1:0-6941 GCA_049514835.1 Verrucomicrobiota bacterium
GGCAAGCGATTAATCTTCTCGTGAAGATCAGCTCTCTCCAGAAGGCATTAAACCACAGAAGATCCCCGTACCCGCACTGATTGGCTGCCGTTCCTATCCGCGAAGCGGATTGAGTTCAACCGTTTTTCTTTGCGATCTTTGCGATCTTTGTGGTCAATTCAGTTCGGGTTGCGGCTGGCCAATTCTGCGCCCGCCATGATTCTGCCGTCTCCTCCTCTGTTGGGGGCGTTTGCGGGATTCCCCTGACAATCATTCCCCTGCCCGCCGTCCGTGCCCGTCCACCATGTCCACCGCGTCCACCGTGTCCACGCAAACGCCCCGCCCCGTCAAGAAAGGCATAAAGGGTAATTCGCTCTTGCCGAAATTCCATTTCCGGCGACAATTGCATTATGACAACGACAGTCGAAGCCATTTACGAACACGGCAAACTCCTTTTGCCCGCCCCGCTGTCGCTGCCGGAAAAATCCCGCGTGCGCGTGACCATCGAATCCGACCTCGAGCGAGAAGCGTGGCTGAAACTTTCCGAGGAAAACTTGTTGAAGACCTGGAGCAACCCGGACGACGATGTTTTCAATGAACTGCTCGCCCAATGATGTCGTTCTCCTTCCGATTCCGTTCACGGATTTGACCAGCCGCAAAGTTCGTCCGGCCATCATCATTGGCCGCAGTGGCGCGGATTTGTTTGTCGTGCCCATTTCATCGGTTCTTGCCAACACAGATTTTCCATTGCAGGAATGGCGCGCGGCGGGATTGAACGTGCCCTCCGGCGTCAAAGCCCAGCTCGCCACTGTTGAAGAAAGGCTCGTCGTGAAAATTGTTGGAAAACTCGCCGCCGCCGATTTGCAATTGTTAAATCAACGCCTGCGAGCATGGCTCAGTTTTTGATTCTGAATGCGCACTTCGGCACCTGCTGAGACGGGCGCGCACCCCCATCCCACAATCCGCAATTTTCCAAAAAAAGGTCATTGCCAGCGCCGGCCATTTTGTGTTTCATACCCCGCACGGAACATGGACACACGCAACATGGCACACGCACCCGCTGTCGCTGCGCATCTTTTAGCGTGGCTGTTTCGCCGGGCGCCGGCCGCGGTTGAACCTTCCCCAAAAAACCTATGCATATTCAATTAGGCGCTCTGGATTACGCCATCCTCCTGATTTATGTCGGTTTCGTCGTCGGCATCGGCTTCTTCCTGGCGCGCTACATGAAGACCTCCTCCGACTTCCTCACTTCCGGCCGTTCCATCCCGGCCTGGGTGACCGGTCTGGCCTTCATCTCTGCCAACCTGGGCGCGCTCGAATTGATGGGCATGGCCGCCTGCGGCGCCAAATACGGCATTGCCACCGCCCATTTTTACTGGGTCGGCGCCATCCCGGCCATGGTCTTCCTCGCCGTCTTCATGATGCCCTTTTACTACGGCTCAAAAGCCCGCTCCGTCCCCGAATACCTCAACATGCGTTTCGATCAACGCGTCGCCACCCTCAACGCCCTCTCCTTTGCCGTCATGACCGTCTTCGCCTCCGGCATTTCCATGGACGCCCTGGCCAAACTCCTCAACTCCCTTCTCGGTTGGCAATACGACCTCGCCCTTTGGATTTGCTCCGGCGTCGTGCTCATCTACGTCTTGAAAGGAGGCCTCACCTCCGCCATTTACACCGAAGTCCTTCAATTCTTCATGATCGTCCTCGGTTTCGCCCCCGTCGTTTACCTCGGCCTCAAAGATGTCGGCGGCTGGGATGTCCTCAAGCAACAACTGACCGGCGTGGCCGCTCATCCTGCCGCCTTGAATCTCTGGGATGACTCGGCAAAAAGTTTTGCCCCCGACGCCTGGTCCAGCGCCTGGAAGCCCATTCTGGCCGGGCCTTCCTCCAATCCCATGGGCGTGGATTGGTTCGCCATGGTCTTCGGTCTCGGCTTCGTCCTTTCCTTCGGTTACTGGTGTACCAATTTCCTCGTCGTCCAACGCGCCATGGCCGCCAGGAACATGAGCGCCGCCCGCCGCACCCCTTTGATCGCCGCCGTGCCAAAGATGCTCTTCCCCGTCCTCGTCATCCTCCCAGGCATCCTCGCCGTCACCTTGTCCTCCCTGCCCGGCAAAGATTATCGCATTCCGCAGGCCCAGATCGAATCCACCAACTATCCAGTCGCCATCGCCGCCCTCAACCAGGCCGTCGCCCAGCACGCCAAGCCTGCGGACGCGGGCGATGCCATGACCGCCGCCTTGAAAAAGGCGGGCAACAAGGTCGGTTTCAACAAGGCCAAGATGACCATCCTTCTCGCGGATGAAGCAGCCGCGCCCATCCCCGAGGAACAACTCAAGACCCGCGTGCAGGACGCCGTGAACAACGATTATGACGGCGTGATCTTCTCGCTCGTTAAAAAGTATTGCCCGGTCGGCTTGCTCGGATTGGCCCTCACCGGGCTGCTCGCCTCCTTCATGTCCGGCATGGCGGGCAACGTCACCGCTTTCAACACGATTTGGACCTACAACATCTATCAAGCCCACCTGGCTCCCAACAAGTCCGATGAGCACTACGCCTGGATGGGCCGCTTCATCACCGTCGCCGGCATACTCATCAGCATCGCCTGCGCTTATGTGGCCCGCATGTTCGACAACATCATGGACTTCATCCAGCTCGTCTTCGGCTTTGTCAACGCGCCCCTTTTCGCCACCTTCCTCCTCGGCATGTTCTGGAAGCGTTGCACCGCCACCGGCGCCTTCTTCGGTTTGTTCGGCGGCATCGGCACCTCCGCGCTCTTTCACGGCCTCACCATGGCCGAGGGCAAAGGCGGCTGGCTGGGCGCCACTTTGTTTACCTTTAACTCAACCATGGCCCAGAATTTCTGGCTCGCCTCCTTCGCCTTCGCCGTCTGCTTCATCCTCACCGCCGCCATCTCCCTGGCCACTCCCCGGACCAAGACCGACCAGGACCTCAAAGGCCTGGTCTATTCCCTGACACCCAAACTCAGGGACGAAGGAGAAGCCTGGTATCTCCGGCCCGCCGTCCTGGGCGTGATCCTCCTGATCTGCTGTGTCGTCCTCAACGTCATTTTCTTCTAATCCATCAACCAAAGGAACCAATACTTATGGGTCTCGACATTCGCTGGCCAATCGGCCTCATGTTCTCCCTCATCGGCGCCCTCCTCACCGGCTATGGCGCCATGACCGCCTCGGACACCGCCATGTACAAACGATCTCTCGACATCAACATCAATCTTTACTGGGGACTTGTCCTCCTCGTCTTCGGCCTCCTCATGCTCCTCCTGGCCTGGCGCGGCAAGTCCCGGTACCAAACCCCCGACGCCAAACCAACAGGAACAAACCCCGCCGCATGACCTTGTCCGATCTCTCCATTCAAACCGCCGCCCAGTTCGCCCAAATCTGCGGACGCCCTCCGCGCTGGATTGCCGCCGCCCCGGGCCGCGTCAACGTCATCGGCGAACACACCGACTACAACGACGGCTTCGTCCTGCCCATGGCCATTGAGCGCTACACCGTCATCGCCGCCGCTCCCGACGCCAATGGCGCCAACCGCGTGACCCTGCGCTCCTCCGAAAAGACCGGCAAGCCGCGCGCCATTGATCTCAGCCAGCCCATGAAACCGTTCCGCAAGGGCATTTGGGCCAACTACCCGGCGGGCGTCATCGCCGGCTTTCTCGCCCGCGGCCTTGCCCCCGGTGGCTTCGACGCCTTGATCCATTCCAACGTGCCGCTGGGCGGCGGTTTGTCCAGCAGCGCCGCCCTGGAGGTGGCCACTGCCACCCTCCTCGAAACCATCACCGGCCACACCCTCGACCCCGTGGACAAGGCGCTTCTTTGCCAGCAAGCCGAGCACCAATATGCCGGCGTCCCTTGCGGCATCATGGACCAGTTCATTTCCGTCATGGGCCGGAAAGACCACCTTCTCCTGCTGGATTGCCGCTCCCGCAAAACGGAACTGGTGCCCATGCGCGATCCCTCCGTTTCCCTCCTCATCGCCAACACCAATGTCAAACATGAACTGGGCAGCGGCCAATACGCCAAACGCCGCGCCCAATGCGAAGCCGCCGCCAAAATCCTCGGCCTTTCCTCCTTGCGCGACGCCACCCCCGCCGCCCTCCAGCAGGCCAAAGACCGCATGGAGGACGTCGTCTTCCGGCGCGCCCGCCATGTCATCGGCGAAATCGAGCGCACCCCAAACGCCGCCCGCCTCCTCGGCGCTTCCGACTGGTCCGCCGCCGGCCAGTTGATGTACGCCAGCCACTTCTCCCTCCGCGACGATTACGAAGTCAGTTGCGCCGAACTGGATGCCGTGGTGGAAATCGCCCGCTCCATCGGAGAACCAGGCGGCGTTTTCGGATGCCGCATGACCGGCGGCGGCTTTGGTGGTTGCGCCGTCGCCCTGGTCAAAACGGACGCCGTGGACGCCATCTCAATGAGAATCGGCGTGGATTACAAAAGGAATACCGGCATCGAAGCGACCATGTTCGTTTCCCGTCCCGCCGCCGGCGCCACCGTTCTACAGCCCGCTGTTTGACTCATCCGCCCTTGCCCATTGGCAATGTGGCAGCCGCCTCCCCTCGCCCGCGGGAGCGGGAGAGGGTGGCGAAGCCGGGTGAGGGCGCGCAGGCTCGCGTTCTGGAATTCCAAAATCCGCAATCCGCAATCGAGAGGCTCCGTCGAGCCGACGACCCCTTTATTCTGCATCTTGCATTTTTCATTTCCGCAGTGCCTCCCGTCCACTGCCCGCCGCCCGCACTGGACTGCGGCGGCTTGCCGCCGCTATCGAGAGCGAGCGCAAAAGCGCGTGACCACAATGCCATCTTCGGCATTTTGGGACAAAAAAAAGACGCCTTTCGGCGTCCTGAACTTCTCCCGCAAAATCATCTTTCCCCGCCCTCCGGCACGCTTCTCGCTCTCCATTGGACACAAATGATGTCCGCAGGAAAACCCGGCCCGCGTCGCGGCCCCAGATTACCAGTCCGACATCTTGGCGGCGGCTTCCGTGTCGCGCGGCTTGACACCGGTATGGAATCCAGTCTCGTCCTGGTAGCCAATGGGCGCCTGCGCCTCGATGGCGGCGCGCACTCTGGCGGCTATCGAGGCGAAAACGGCAAAGAGACCCACGGTCACTTCCGGTGTTGCTGTCTTGGTTGCACTCGTCATACTTCAACCATAGCATCGGCAATGCCAACCGGGCACTTTAGCCCTTTCGCCCGCAAAAATAGTCCTAAAAACGCGGCTTTCGATGGGATCATCGCCCCTTTTTCGCCATGCGGCCCCATTTCCAGTCCTCTTCCGGCCTGGTTCTTGTCTCATATCTGGGCAGTGTCGTCCAGAAACCGTGCAAAAATTGCCTTGCTGCGCGCCTGCCTTTGCGGCCAATTGGCTGTTTCTTGGCAATTTGCCACTCGACTGCCATCTGCCAGAGGCGTTTCCGCAGGCATGCCGCATCGTTCCATGTCTGGCCCGGAAAATGGCTTTACGACGAGCCGTCAAGCAGCTTATCCCCGCCCAGCCCGCCACGATCACGCTGCCGCGGCTTTGGGCGGGGGTTTTGTAGTAAAGCGGGTCCAAACCAACCAGCCGGCAAGGAGGATTCCCACCAAAAACGCCGAAAGCGTGACGTAGAGCGGCGTCACGGACGGCTGGAAACGGAATTCGACCGTGTGCCCGCCCGGGGGAAGGAAAACGCCGCGCATGATGTAATTGCAGCGCAGAAGTTGCGACGGCTTCCCATCCACCCACACCCGCCAGCCGTCGTAGGCAATGCGGTCGTTGTAGAGAAGAACGACATTGGTCTTGGCGCTGGCTTGCAGGGTGATGTCTTTGGGCTTGTAGGAGGTGATGTTCACGGTGCCTGGGTCGCCCCCGGAACCGGCCGCCGGCGGAGGCACGGGCGTGTTGCTGGATACCAGCACCGATTGGGCCGGGTCCCATTGCGGCGAGTTCAAGATTTGCAGGGTCGTTGGGTCGTTGGGCGGCGTCACCCAGTTGGCGTAGAGCCTGGCCCGCGGAAGCACCTCTCTGTCTTCGATCAGCGCGAAGCTCCCGTTGTTGGTGATCTGCGGGGTGAGATCGCCCGCGTCGGCCACCAGGGTCAGGCCGGGCGTTGGCGTCAAGGTGAAGCCGGGTTTGGGAACCAGGCTGAATCGTTTCACGATCTCAAAAGCATGATGCTGCGGGTCGCCATATTCGTTCAAGGCCGGCAACAAGCCCGCGGCGGCCAGGATGTAGCGGGTGTTGGTCAGCTTCCACAACCGCGCCGCCGGCCCGATGTTCAAGTTCAGCTCCTGCCCGGGGCCGTGGTAAGGGAACACGCTCAAATAATGGCCATCCAGGTCCGGCGTGCGCGGCATCTGATCAATTTCCAGGGATTGTATTCCCCGATACGGGAAATCATTCTCTATCCACCAATGGATGATCGCCGCGAAATTCGGGTCCCCCGGCAGATCATAGCCGCCGCGCGGGGAAAGCCGGCCCACCACCCGGTGCTCGTAGGGCTTTTCCATCAGCACTTGGCTGAGCTCGTTCATCGAATACTTCTGATCGTAATTGAAATAGCGCACCCAGGGCAAATCGGCCCGCCCCATGTCAACAATCATGATCCCGCACAGCAAGGTCCAGACACCCCAGGTCCAGCGCCTGCCCCAAATGAAAACCGCGCCGCTCACGACCACCGCGGCGGACAGCGTCAACCAAAAGACAAACCAACGCGCTTCATCAATTGAAAAGGCGGCAATTCTCCCCGCCGCTTCATCGCCGAAACCCTGGTGCGTCAGGTACTTGGCCAAGGCCGCCCGCGATCCGGCATAATCATGGAAACCCACAAAGATTCCAACCGTCACCAAAAGCAAGCCGATGGTCCAGCACAAGTCGAAGCGCGCCAGTTTGCGCCGCCAGGAAGCGGGTTGGAGCACTTTCCCCGTCACGGCCGCTTTGTCCGGACTCCGCAGATATAGA
>JBEKUQ010000106.1:0-6875 GCA_049514835.1 Verrucomicrobiota bacterium
CCGGGCGCCCTTGCCCGCCAGGCGTTTGCCCAGATAAAAACTGGTGGCGTCGCCTTCCACATCGGTGCTCAGGGCCAGGATGATTTCTTTCACTCCCGCGGCCAGCCGCGCTTCCAACGCGGCAATCCGCAAATCCTCCGGCTCCACTCCGTTCAGCGGCGAAATCCGGCCGCCCAGGACGTGGTATTTGCCATGAAACACTCCCGCCTTTTCCAAAGTGAAAATATCCACCGGCCGTTCCACCACGCAGATCGTGCCGGCGTCGCGCCGGTCGTCGGCGCAGAGCGCGCACGGATCGCGTTCGGTCAGCGCGCCGCAGACCGAGCAGGCGCGGATTTTTTCGCGGGCGTTGAGCAAGGCCGCGGCCAGTTGGCGGACGGCTTGGGACTCTGTTTGCGCCAGATGCAAGGCCAGGCGCTCGGCCGAGCGCGGACCGATGCCGGGCAATCGGCTCAACTCGGCGACCAGGCCGCTGATGGGTTCAGGGAGGAGCATCCAGCCGTCTTACATCCCGGGCAGGCTGAAGCCCTGCGTCGCCTTGCCCATTTCTGCGTTGGAAATCCTCTTGCCTTCGTCCAGCGCCTGGTTGACGGCCGCCAGGATCATGTCCTCCAGCAACGCGGCGTCGGCGGGGTTGATGGCCTGCGGATTGATCTTGATGGAGGCCAGCGTGCCGTCGCATTTGGCCACCACCTTGACCGCGCCCCCGCCGCTGCTGGCTTCGACGGTGCGGGCGGCCAGTTGGGCCTGGGTTTGTTCGATTTGCTGCTGCACGCGCGCAGCCTGTTTCATGAGTTTTCCGAGACTTGGCATATTCTTTGGATGGCGGTTTGCGGATGTTGCATTTACGAACGAACCTCAACGATCTGGCCTTTGAATATCTCCAGGGCCTTTTGAATCAACGGATCGTTTTTAAAGTCATCCTGGCCGGCGGATGCCGGCGGCGGATTTTGCCGGGGCGGACCGGCGGCGGCGGCCGGCTTTTCCGGCGCCGCCGGGGCCGGCGCGGGCGCGGGCGCGGCGGCCGGCGGCGTCTCCGCCGGGCGTGGCGGCGTGGCGGCCGCCTGCACGAATTTTACCTGCGCGTTCGGATGTCCCAGTTCGGACAATTTGGTTTGCAGCATCTCGCGGTTTTTTGTGTTGTCAATAAACGCGATATGCTCGGCAAACTCCGGATCGAATCCGATGGTCAACAGGTTCCTGGAAAAAGAAACCGGATGCGCTTCGCTGAAGTAGGAACGCACAAACGGGCTGGCCCGGTTCACCGCCTCCAGCAACGTCTTCCACAACGTCTCCAGTTCGCCGCCCCCCGCCGGCGCGGCTTTGGCTTCGGCGGCGGGCGGGGCCGGCGGGCGGACGGCGGCGGACGGCGGAGCGGCGGCCGGAGCCGCGGCGGAATTTGATTTGACAGCAAGCGGGCGCGGGGCGGCGCCGGCCGCCTCGGCGCGCAATTGCTGCAATTGCTGCAAAACGGCATCAATGCCGACGGCGTGGCGCGCCTCGATCATTTTCAGCAGGGTGACTTCCAGCAATATCTTCCGCGAAGCGGTGTCGCGCAGGCGCCCTTCGCACTCGGTCAGCACCTCCATCATCCGCGTCAGGCTGTCGCTGTTGAGGCGGGCCGACTGTTTGGCCAGGACGGCCGCTTCGGCCTCCGACGCTTCGATTAGCGCCAGATCACCGTGCGAGACCTGGAAAACAAGCAGATTGCGGAAATGCCCGAGCAATTCGGAAACCAGCCGGCCCAGGTCTTTGCCTTGCTGGGCCAGTTCATTCAATTGCCGCAGCGCGTTTTCGCCTTCTCCCGCCAGGATCGCCTCGCTCAAGGCCAGAATCTGCCCCTGCGCGGCCAATCCAAACATGGAGAGCACATCCGCCTCGGCAATTTCCCCGCCGCAAAAGCTGATGAGCTGGTCCAGCGCCGATTCGGCGTCGCGCATGCCGCCGTCGGCCCCGCGCGCGATGGCTTGCAGCGCCGCCTCCTCGATCTTGGCCGATTCTTTTCCTGCAATCTGCCGCAATTGTTTGACAATCAAGCCGGATGGAATCCGCCGCAGATCAAAGCGCTGGCAGCGGGAAAGGATGGTGGCCGGCATCTTTTCCGGCTCGGTCGTGGCGAACATGAATTTGACGTGCGCCGGCGGCTCCTCCAACGTCTTTAACAGCGCGTTGAAGGCCTCCTTGGTCAGCATGTGGACTTCGTCAATGATGTAGATCTTGAACCGCGCCGCGGCTGGGGCGTATTTCACCGTCTCGCGCAATTCGCGCACCTCGTCAATGCCGCGGTTGCTCGCCCCGTCAATTTCCAGCACATCCAGGGCGCGCCCCTCGCTGATCTCCATGACGCGCGGGTCGTCCTCGGCAAAGTCCACCTTCGGGCCGCCCGTGCAATTGAGGCATTTGGCGAAAATGCGGGCGATGGTGGTTTTGCCGGTGCCGCGCGGCCCGACAAAAAGATAGGCGTGGGCGATCCGTTTCCGCTCCACGGCGTTGGCCAGGGTCTGGGTGACGTGCTCCTGCCCCACCACATCCTCGAACCGCTGCGGGCGATACTTGCGCGCTATGACTTGATACGACATCTGTTTGAATTTCGGATTGCAGATTGCGGATCGCGGATTAAAAACGCCGCAGGCTCAAGGCCACTTGTGCGAGTCTTTCAATCCGCAATCCGCAATCCGCAATGGAGAAAATGCCAGGGTGACCACGGCGGATGCGGAGCAGACTGCCGTTGCTGCATTCCTGCCCTCGCGGGGTTCGTCAGTCCACATTCCATGGGCCCTGGCAAATTCCGCCTCCACAGTAGGGCGCGCTTTCCAGACCGGCAAGGTTTTGTTTCGCGGATTTCCGTCCCGGCGCGATTGTGGAGTGGGGCGGCGTGCCGCCGCCTTGAAAAGGGGGGCCGAGCTTCCCGCACTCCAAAGCCGGCAGCGCTGCCGTTGCGGTCGGGGCCTTTGACATACGGATCAGGGCTCCTGCGGCGCGGCGGCTGTGCGGGGACGGCAGGGGCGCGGAGGGAGACGCGGTTGAAGGAGCTTGGCCACCAGGCCGGTCCAGCCGGTTTGATGCGAGGCGCCCAGGCCGCTGCCGGTGTCGCCGTGGAAGTATTCGTGGAAAAGGAGGCAGTCCCTGAAATGGGGATCGGCCGCCAGCTTGGGATGATACTTGAGGACGGGACGCTGGCCATCGCGGTCTTTGAGGAAAAGGCGGGTGAGCCGGCCAGAGAGTTCTTCGGCGACCTGGTTGATGGTGAGCATATTGCCGGAGCGGGTGGGACATTCGATTTTGAAATCGTCGCCGTAGTAATGGTGGAATTTTTGCAGGGACTCGATGATGAGGAAGTTGAGGGGCATCCAGACCGGGCCGCGCCAGTTGGAGTTGCCGCCAAAGAGCGGGGACTGGGAGTCGGCGGGCTGGTAATGGACTTCCAGAACATGGCCGTCGAGGCGGAACTGATAGGGATGATCGCGGTGGAAGCGGGAAATGGCACGCACGCCCCAGAGGCGCCAGTTGGCCTGGCCGGCATTGGCCTGGGCCATTCACCACCCCGACCATTGGGGCTGACGCTGGACTTTGTAACCCGCGCCGCGCGGAATTGCACGAAAAAACAGCAGGACGAAAGAGGCCGATAACCCAGTCCTCTTGGACGCGCCCCCGGCTAAGCAGAGGGGGCGCGGAAACGATTGGTTGGGATTAGGATTAAGAGTAAGATTAAGGGGAACGGATTGGGAGGAGGACGGTGAAGTCGGAGCCGCGGCCGACGGCGCTGGTGACGGTGGCTTTGCCGCCGTGGGCTTCGATGACGGCCTTGACCACGCTCAAGCCCAAGCCCAAGCCGCGCTGGGAACGGCTTTTGTCGCCGCGATAGAGGCGTTCCCAGATTTTGTCCTGCTCGTCTTCCGGGATGCCCACGCCAGTGTCAAGAAAATGGACGAGGGCGTGGCCGTCCTGCGCGGCGGCGGAGATGGTGACGGAGCCGCCCTCCGGGGTGTATTTGAGGGCGTTGTCCAGCAGATTGGCAAAGGCCTGGCGGATGCGGTTGGCGTCCACGGATGCCTCGCAGGAGGGGGGCAGCTCGGCGAGGACTTGGATTCTCTTTTCCTCGGCGACGTATTCGTAGATGTCAATGACTTCGTGGAGGAGGCGGCAGAGGTCCACGGGCTGGCGCTGGAGGCGGAGGGTGCCGGCTTCGGCTTCGGCGATGTCCATGAGGGTGGTGACCATGCTGAGGACGCGCTCGGATTCTTCAACGCAGTCGGCCAGGGCTTCGCGGGCGGCGGCGGGATCGGAGGTTTGCTGGAGGGCGGATTCGGCGGCGCCGCGCAGGCGGGTGAGCGGGGTGCGCAAGTCGTGGGCGACGTTGTCCATGGAGTCGCGCATGGCGCGGATGAGGGCCTGGTTTTTGTCGAGCATGGTGTTAAAAAGTTGGACCAGCTCGTCCAGTTCGTCGCGGGAGGGGCGGGTGGGAACGCGGGCGTCGAGGTTGCCGGTGCGGATGATGTCGCGGGCGGTGGCGACGATCTGGCGGACGGGGAGGAGGGCGCGATGGGCGAAAAGGGCGCCGCAGACCAGCCCAATGAGCGCGATGGCCAGGCCAATCGGCAAGGCGGTTTGCCGGAACGGCTCCCAGAGGATGTCGCGGTTGCTGGTGATGCGGCCGACGACCAGGGTGGCGCCGTCGGACATTTTGGCCTCGGCCCAGGCGAAATCTTTTTCGGAATTCTTGGGGCTGCGATTGATTTCGAAAGGATGCCAGGTTTTCTGGAAGGCGGGCTGGATGTCGAAGCCGCCCCAGGCGTTGGGAACCTCTTGAAAGCCGGCGAAGGAGACCTGCGGGAAATTGAGGTTGACGTAATAGGATTTGTCATCGGCGGGAGGGTTTTCCTGCCGGGCGCGGGCCTCCAGGGCGGCGGCGCCGCCGGCCTGATAAACGGTGGCGTATTCCTTGAGTTGGGCGAGGATGATTTCCTGGTCCTTGTGCTGGAAGGCGACGCCGACCAGGTAATAAACCAGCGCCAGCAGGAGGGCGGTGCTCAAGGCAAAGATCAGGGCATACCAGAGGCTGAGGCGAAAGGCGAAATTGCGGAGGAGATTATTTAAGAACATAACCCACCCCGCGGATGGTTTGGAGGCGCGTCTTGTCGGGGTCCACCTTGGCCCGCAGGCGGTGCATGAGGACATCCACGACGTTGGTCTGAGGATCGAAGCTGTAGTCGAAGATGTGTTCGAGGATCATGGTCTTGGTGACGGGCCGGCCGGCGTGG
Source organism: Verrucomicrobiota bacterium (assembly GCA_049514835.1). Classification (GTDB taxonomy): domain Bacteria; phylum Verrucomicrobiota; class Verrucomicrobiia; order Limisphaerales; family Palsa-1400; genus JBEKOF01. The sequence continues at coordinate 5,262 of JBEKUQ010000106.1, forward strand.
CGCAGGAGGTATTCGAGGAGGGCGAATTCGCGGGCCTGGAGGTCAATGCTTTCGCCGGCGCGGGTGACTTCGCGGGAGAAGAGGTCCAGTTGCAAATCGCCGGAGGTGAGGCGGCTCGGCTCGGCGGATTGGGTGGCGCGGCGGATGAGGGCCTGGAGGCGGGCGGAGAGTTCGGAGAAGGCGAAGGGCTTGGTCAGGTAATCGTCGGCGCCGGCTTCCAGGCCCTTGACGCGGTCGTCCACGGCGGCCTTGGCGCTGAGGATGATGACGGGGGTGCGGATTTTTTTGGCGCGGAGGCGTTGGACCAGGCTGAGGCCGTCGAGCTTGGGGAGCATGATGTCCACGACGGCGGCGTCATAGGCGGTGGATTGGGCAAAGACCAGCCCCTCTTCGCCGTCGGCGCAGCGGTCCACGGCGTAGCCGGATTGCCTGAGTCCTTTGACAATAAAGGAAGCAATTTTGTTGTCGTCTTCGACGACCAGAATGCGCATGGCGTCTTGGATCATAAGTCAAAGGGGGGTGGGAGTCGAGGACTTGCGGGTTGGGGATGTTAGAACGCGAGCCTGCGCGCCCTCATCCGCTTTGGCTTCGCTACGGCGCGACAAGCCCGGCTGCGCCACCCTCTCCCGCTCCCGCGGGCGAGGGTTGGAGGGATTGCGCAAAAAAAGGCCCTCTCGTGTTCCCCACAAACGCGAGAGGGCTTTGCATGATTCATCTGGCAAGCACAGGATCAACCTGCCTTGCTCTCATCCACCACCAGGTAATGGCTGCCGTTGGCGCTCCAGACGTGGAGCAGGGTAATCTTGTCCTTGACGTTTGTAGTCAATCGAACGGCGTCATCGGCGGACCGGACGGGGTGCTTGTTGATCTCCATGATGACTTCGCCCTCCTTCAATCCGGCGTCGGCGGCGGCGGAAGTTGGATCCACCTGGGTGACGACGGCGCCCTGGATTTTGGGGTCAACGGAGTATTGACGGCGGGTTTCCGGGTTCAAGTCGGTGACGGCGACACCGTTGAGGGTGTCGTTGGAGGACGACTCGCTGGAATCATTTTTGGCCAACTGCTCCTGCCCGGGCATTTCCTTGACCACGACGTCAACGGTTTTGGCCTCGCCGTCGCGCCAGATATGCACGGGGATTTTTTCGCCGGGGGCGGTGTCGGCGACGGCCAACTGGAGGCGGCGGCCATCGGGAATGGGTTTGCCGTTGAATTGGAGGATGACGTCCCCGCTGCGCAGCCCGGCCCTGGCGGCGGGACGATTGGGCACGACTTCATCAATGAGAGCGCCTTTGTCGGTCTTCAAATCAAATTGCCTGGCCAGGGCGCCGGTGAGGGGCTGGACACCGACCCCGAGGTAGCCGCGGGTGACCTTGCCGTTTTTGACGAGGCTGACCATGACTTCGCGGGCGAGGTCGGTGGGGATGGCCAGGCCGATGCCTTCGCTGCCGCCGCTGCGGCTGAAGATGGCGGTGTTGATGCCGATGAGACGGCCATCGGTGTCCACCAAGGCGCCGCCGGAATTGCCGGGATTGATGGCGGCGTCGGTTTGGATGAAGTCCTGGTACTTGAGGTTGTCCATGGCCGCGCGACCGGTGGCGCTGACGATGCCCATGG